>DAINRK010000724.1:0-2318 GCA_036741855.1 Anaerolineales bacterium | reverse complement strand
AAGCAATTGTTCCACTTGCCCTTTTTCTTCATACCTTACAAGCGCGGTCTCGTGGGCACGATGCAGAAGATAAGGATAGGGTCTGCTTCCCATCATCTTGCATTGCTCGATCAGAACCCAGTGCAGGATATCCAGTTTCTTATTATCATCCGCTACCCATTTGGGGATCTCCACACGCACGGGCCACGGATGCCCCTCCGTGCCGACATTCAAATAGAAGAAGTGGAGGGAGAGCGCGCCCTTATATTTCTTTTCAGATCCCGACTGGAGAACAAAGACTGCCGAGCGATGATAGGGTGGCAGTAAGGGATTGTCTCGTTCACCGTAAAGCCAGCGATCACTGACGCCGCGCAAGGGTTGGTACTCGCGCAGTCGCTGCATCTGTTCGATATCTGCACTGGCAATCTCGAGCAAACGCACGACCAAATCGGCGCTCGGCTTTTCAACGTAACCGGCGGTAACAACACCGCGCGAATGTAAGCGTGATAGCACTCCTAAATATTGTTCTACAAAGTTTGCATAGGCCTGCGGGTCATCACCCTTGGCTCCCCATAACTCCAGGGTTCCATCTGTGAGGTTGACCACAGGACCCGTCATATCCTTTGAGAATTCGTCGAGCCTAATGCGCTCGCTGATGTCCCGTCTCATTGCGACCATGCCTTCAGATAGCGGGCTGCCATTTGGCAGTAGATCATCACCGTAAAGCAGTTCGGTTTCTATGGTCACATCGGGCGCTTCTCCGGAGCTGAGCCTCATGCCAATGACACCGACATTGATGATACAAAACTGGATGGCTGCGTGACGGTCCGGGTTGACCTGCGAACCATCTGCAGCGATGATGGTTACCTCGTTAACGGCAGCAGGCGGTGGGAAAATCGAGGCGAGCGGTTCCTTGAACGGAGCGGCACAACGGATGTTCGCGTCCACCAGCTTGGCCTGTTCCACTTTATATTTCAGATAATCCAGATCAGACCCGAACTCGGCGAGCCATTCCCGGGCCTGGAGGCGCCGTTCTTCCAGGATCCGTTTTTTTTCATCGGCTCCTTCGGCGATCTCTTTGATGCGGGTATAGACTTGCTGAAAATTTATCGGCATACTATTGGTTATTTTGAATTAACTGGGCGTTCTGCTTTGCGTATAGCGAAAAAAGAAATAAGTTCTTTCGTAGAACAAATGTACCAAGATTGTACAGGGAATCAAGCTAAAATACAAGACTCAATACCCCCAAATCTGTGCATCTTAAGGTCTACGCTGCCCTATTTGGGCATGAAAATTGGGCGATTCCTTCCGTTTACGGAAAAATCCGCATTGGAACCGTGGACGGCGAGTGGTTGAAATTCTCTGAGCTCTATTGCCTGTTCGAGCAAAAAGCAGTAGGCTTCGTGGAGAATGGCTTGCGCCGTCCGTATGGGAACTTTTTAGTATAGCTGGCGTCTATCCAGCAGTAGATTATTAACTAAGGAGTTTATGAATGAACAATAAATCGATTTTCGTTGTGGGGGCATTAATGCTTGCGGTCCTGGTCAGCGCGTGTGGTGGACCGACTACCATTAATCAGGCGGCTCCAGAGGCTATCCGCACGATCAACGTCTCAGGTTCGGGACAGGCATTCCTGGAGCCCGACATCGCCTATATTTATCTTGGTGTGCATACTGAAAAACTTACTGCTTCGGAAGCTGTAGCCGAGAATAATACACAGACCGAAGCCATGGTCAAGGCTCTTCGCGATTTCGGTATCGACGCCAAGGATATCCGCACGACCAACTTCAGCATCTGGCCCAGCGACAAATATGACCCCGCGACCGGTCTGCCTACCGGCGAGAAGACCTATATGGTGGACAACACAGTTTACGTCACAGTGCGCAAGCTGGACACGTTAGGTGACCTGCTCGACACAGTCGTTGCAGCTGGAGCAAATACAGTTAACAGCGTTCAATTCGATGTGGCTGACAAGGACAGTGCACTCAAGGATGCCCGCGCGCAAGCCGTGAAAGATGCACAGGCCAAGGCACAGGAACTCGCAGAAGCAGCTGGCCTTTCACTAGGTGAGATTCACTCGATTGAATTCTTCGACAACCAGCCTTACCCGATCTTTGAAGGCAAAGGCGGCGGTGGTGCAGATGTTGCGGCAGCGGCTGTACCCATCCAGCCCGGACAGTTGACCTTCACTGTGACTGTGAACGTCTCATACACGATCAAGTAACAAATCCGCTTCTCTTCTAGACTTGAACCTGCCTCCGTTTTCGAGGCAGGTTCTTTGTTTTACCCCCACCGCTCCTGCCTTTGGCGGGGCACCTCCCCCAAATACCACTGGGGTT
>DAINRK010000723.1:0-2318 GCA_036741855.1 Anaerolineales bacterium | reverse complement strand
GCATTAAGCACAATTTATTAATAGATATTTCTCTACTTATTTCTAAACTTCGTTCGCATCGAACGTCTCAAACTGAAACAGTTGTTTTCGTAGCAGCCTCTTCCGCACGTAGCCTTTCCATGGCTCGGAAGTATTTTAAGTAACGTATGGAATTAGGATCCTTGCCAAGCAACAGATCAATTGCTTTGATTGAGCTTCCCAACTTGATCGCGTCAGTGATAGAAGTGGTCACGCCCGTCTGCATCGCCAGCGCTAAAAACGCGCTGTTCACCGAGTGACGATCCGGCAGGCCAAACGAAACATTGCTCGCGCCGAGACTCATATTCACCCCATATTCCTTCTTTATTAACTCAATTGACTTCAACGTCACCAGCCCCGCGTTGCTATTGTGCCCGACTGTCATCACCAACGGGTCAATGATGATGTCTTCAACAGGGATACCCATCTTTGATGCGCGCTCGATAATCTTTCCTGCAGCTGCGAGACGTCCCTCAGCCGTCGCGGGTATTCCTTCATTGCCAATTGCCATCCCGATAACCGCGGCGCCTCTATCTTTGACGATTGGCAGCACTGTTGCCAACTGTTTATCTTCACCATTGACCGAGTTTACTAAAGGCTTGCCCGGTGTGACCTTCAGCCCTGCCTCCAAAATCTTTGGCTCGTTCGAATCGATGCATAGCGGCACGTCCACAACAGACAGCACTGCCTCCACGACTTTTGGCATGATCGCTGCTTCATCGATTTGCGGGTGACCGACATTGACATCCAACACGTCCGCGCCCCAGGCGACTTGTCTTTGCGCGAGATACTTCACATAATCAAAGTTTTGGTCTACAAGCGCTTGCCCAAGTTTCTTCATGCCTGTGGGATTCAACTTCTCACCAATGATGGCAAATGGTTTGTCTTCACCGATGGTGACTGTCTTGGTGTTACTTTTCAAGATGGTGTGCATGATTCCACTCCGGTGCTGTGCTATGGAACAAAAAATCCTTTGATAATAATCCTGCTTCTGTCACGATCCGTGGAATAATTTCATCCCAGCCAACCGGCATGAGATGAATGCCATGAATTCCCTGCTTTTCATATGCTTTGATTCTGGTTATGACTTCCAATGCGATTTGCACGCCTTCTTCTTGTGAGTTGCCTGATTTGTCAGCAACTTCCATGCGTTGCAAAATATTCTTTGGAAGATATACACCTGGAACTTCTGCCAGCTTCTGCGCCATCTTCAAACTTTTGATCGGTGTGACTCCGGCCAGAATATAAACTTTGCTCAACACATCTCGCTTCGCAAGCTCATTCAGCCAAAGTTCCATACCATCCACATCGAAGATCAAATTTGTTTGGAAGAACTGCGCGCCCGCATTGACCTTCTTCTGCTCGCGCAGTGCCTGGAACTTCACATTGGATGAAAATGGCGAAGCTGCTGCACCGAGGAAGAACATGGGCGGATACTTAATCTCGCGCCCGTCGAGATATTTCCCTTCATCGCGCATGCGGCGCAGGACCCACAGCATTTGGATTGAATCCAAATCGTTGATATCCATTTGATCGCGCGGGGAGGGGGAGAGTTTGGCGCTATCGCCGGTCACGCACAAAACATTACGCACGCCAAGAGCAGTCGCGCCGATAATCTCACTTTGCAGACTTCCACGCGAGCGATTGCGCGCAGACATTTGCAAAACAGGTTCGGCATCCTGATTCATCGCCACTTGACTGCAGGCCCACGAGGTCATGCGCGGCATCGCAGATTGGTTATCCGTAAAGTTGACAGCCGTAACATAGGGCTTGACCATTTCGATGTTGTAGATCAACTTGTCGATGGAGGAGGACAACGGAGGCGTTACTTCGCAGGTAACGACAAATTCACCAGAGCGTAGTCTGCGCTCCAAGTCTGAAACGGGTTCCGTGTAAGTTGGCGCGTGATACTTCGAGTCGCCTTTCCACCATTCCGGTTGGCGTACAGGGCGGAAAATGCCATCCCAGGTCTGTCCGCGGGTCTCAGCAGAAAGCAATCCGCTAAAAATTTTCTTTACACCAATTTTCGCCGCGTTCCTGAAGATAGCGCTCCAGGAATCTTTTCCCACTTGTTCCCAATCGAGCGGCGGTAACACTTCGAGCAACAGATCTTCCCTCCCCCAATCAAATGAACGCTCATAAATCTTGTACCAGATGCAGGGGCGGCTTTTATCCACATAGCAATATTCTGATGTGGAACCGCCGCATGGACCGTTGCGAAGGCCCTTTGGGCATTCCATTGGGCAGATCAGCGCGGTTTCCTGCAACAGGCAATTCCCGCACATCCGGCACCCAAACAG
>DAINRK010000722.1:0-2319 GCA_036741855.1 Anaerolineales bacterium | reverse complement strand
GCCATCCACACCATGAACGATTACAGGAGTCTTGGAGGCGATCAAACCATCCACCTCGTCCAATTCGCGATTGCGGCCCACGAAACTACGTGGCTTGCGGGGCGGCTGAGGAGAGACACTCTTTTTCTGAACGGGCGGCGCGGCCTGCTGCTGGATTATGGTGCCGTGATTGTTATTTACCACGAAGTTGTTGTCCCCAACAACAATATTTCCTTCGACGTTTCCCGCAATCGATATATCAGTCATGTTATCCTTCTGTTAAACAGGCGAAAATCATCTTGAGGCTGTTTCTCTATCATTATGCTGCTGGGCCCTTTGCTTGGAAGTGTTTAACCACCTAAGATATATTGGTGCAAAGTATACAGAAAAATATCCGCCAATACAAGCAGATTCCATTCCGGCTCAAAGCCATTGAGCCCGCTGGAGGGTTTTTCCTTAATGGCTTGGTCGAGGGTGAGGAGGTATTTGTTGGCGCATTGTTGAGGCATGGGTGAGTTCCTAAAATGTGAGATCTGTGAAATAATGAAAGAGGAAAGAAGAAAGAGGGTGGAAAGTAGAAAGTGGTTATTCGGTTAAAGGCTTGTACCAATATGCCATTTCGACAGTCCAACCTTCAGTGCCGTCTTGTGTTCGGATTTTCCACCAGTAATAATCATCTATGTCAACAAATCCTTCAAGAACTGTGATAACTTCTGCAGCGGGGAGTTTCTCGAGTATTTTCCCGTTGAGTGAAGGTTCATTTCTTAAATTCAGAAATGCTCCTAAATCTGTAATCGTATATTGCTTGCCTATCTCCAAGTTCGGAACAGGCGCCCATGCAACATTAGTTCGATACCCCCCATCTGAAATAATCTTATGTTCTTCTCGTGACATGTTTGTAACAAATACATCCCAACTCCGCTCGGTGGCACCATGAATACATTTGTACGTAGATCTAGAAAACGCTATATATTTTCCATCAGGCAGCCATGTAGGAGAGATTTCATCATATTCTGAATCCGTTATGTTTACCATTATGCCTGTGTTGATGTAGGCTATGAAAATATCACCCCTGCAACGTTCATCAACCGGATAATATGGGTAGGCTGAAAAAGCAATTTGCTCTCCATTTGGAGACCAAGCCATATCGCTCATGCGTAATTTTCCAAGTGGAAGGCGAACATAGTTCTCAGTTTCAGTGTCTAAATCTAAGATTGCAAAACCTCCATATCTTTCAAACGCTATCTTTTTTCCATCAGGCGACCATGTCGCGTCAGCATGCCCACCACTAGAAGTGAGACGCTTTATTCCTTCACCATCTTTTGAACTCACAAGATACAAGTCTGAAGTATTATCTAATCCCATTGCAACGAGAACATATTGCCCATCAGGCGACCATGATAGAGAATATTTATTGTAATTAGGGCTATGAGTAAGCCGAAACAATTCCGTGCCGTCTGATCTGGAAACATAAACATCATCATATTCCGTCCCATTCTCCGTACCTACAAAAGCTATTCTATGTCCATCGGGAGCCCAGGTGATAAATGGATAAACCAAATCAATTTGCTTGCCATCTATTTCCAGATGTCTCTCGACAACCTGCCCAGTCTCATTACCTTTTATGCTCAACATGTTGATACCAAAATAATTCAGGTCTTCGTTCATGCCCATTCCAGCAAATAAAACTCTCCCTTCAGAAATTGGCAACAACATTTCAGTAGGCGCAAACAAGGTTGAAGGAATAGATGTGGGTGAAGGTGTGTAAGTAGCAGTTGAGTTAATCAGGGTTGGAATGGCAGATGGCGATGGCGTACTAGACAAAACTAAAAGTGGTTCAGTGGTGTTTGATTTTGTTGAGCAAGAAATCAAAGTTAGCAATGCTATCAACGTCAAGATAATCAAAAATTGATTATTTCTGTATTGCATGGCTACTTCTTTCCTCTTTCTTCTTTCATCTATCTACGTCTTCAAACTATCCAATCCTTCAATCAACCTCTTGAATGCGCCTTCTGTCCGTTCGACGGGCGTAGCATACGAGAAGCGGATCCATTCGCCGCCAAAGGGAGAGAAGAACGCACCAGGGACAACAGCGACTCCGTGATTCTCGGCGAGATATTGACCAAGAGGCTCGGTGTCATTCCAGCTTTTAGGTTTGATGTAATCACCAACATTTACAAAAGCATAATATCCCTTGCCGATAATATGTTGGAATTCGTTTCGCAGAAGCAGGTCTCTCAACGCGACGCGGCTGGCGTTGGTCGGCTCGATGATGGTCTTTGCGGCTTCGGCAAATCCCATTTCGTAGGCTGCCATCGCAACAGCTAATGAAAAGAACGA
>DAINRK010000721.1:0-2321 GCA_036741855.1 Anaerolineales bacterium | reverse complement strand
CTTGCAAGTTTGCCATCGCGTACGGCTACCACTCGATCCACATGTTGAGCAATACTGAGGTCATGACTAACGATTACGATAGTCAGACCAAGATCGTTGTTCAGAGCGCGAAATAGATCGTAAATGCTTTTTGCGGTGGCTGTATCAAGTTCACCTGTCGGCTCGTCCGCCAGTAACAACTTTGGATGATTTGCCAGCGCAATCGCAACAGCCACCCGCTGCTGTTCACCTCCAGATAATTCTTCGAGGCGATGGTGCATTCTTTCATGCAAGCCTACGACTTTAAGCAGTTGGATGGCGCGTTCACGGCTGGATTTGCCAACTTGCCCTGAAAGTGTGAGTGGCAATTCGACATTTTCAAGCGCAGTCAAATACGGGATGAGATTTCGAGTCGCTTGCTGCCAAACAAACCCGACCTTCTGAAGGCGATACTGGTCGAGCGCTCGTTCACTCAAGTTGCCCAGGTCCTGCCTGCCAACAAGCGCGTGTCCTCCTGTGGGACGGTCCAACCCGCCGAGGATATTGAGCAGTGTGGATTTTCCACTTCCGCTCGCGCCCACAATGCCAATCATTTCTCCATCCGCAACGGTGATGTCAAGACCTTGAAGAGCCTGTACTTCAATTGACTTTCCTCCCTCCTGATTCAGGCGGTAGATCTTAACCAGGTTCTCACATACGATCAAAGGCTCAACATTCATCAAGTTGTCTCTCCAAGTTTGATGGCCTGGAAGATCTTCATTCGCACAAGCAATGCCGACAGAGCGCTCAATGCCGCGATGAACAAAATAATGAATAACACATAGATCTCAACAATCGAAAGCCATGCGATCTCAATTTGAAATGGCGGATACTGTGACTGTGCGCTAGCTCCTATTTGTAGAAATGGGACGAATAAACGGCTTGCGAACACGCCGAGGGCTGTCCCCACGCCGATACCAAGCAAAACAAGAAATGCCAGTTCTGCCGCGAGAAGAGATGTCATTTGTTGAATAGATAAACCAATTGCACGCAACATACCCATTTCGATAAAGCGACGTCGGAAGGAAAATAATGCGTAAAGCAAAAAGCCCAGCACTGTGAGCAATGCGGATGCCACAAATCCAACAGAGAGCAGCCCAAACAATCCTTGCCTTTCAGGACGGCGTTGTTCGGCGCGAATATTGAGTTCAGCCGATGACCACTCACGGACAATTGTGTTCAACCCGTTTTGCACAAGTTTGGACTGGTCAGCCTGCTGGTCCAGCAATATACTGAACCCGCGAACGGCATAGGCAATCGTTTCCGGATCCGCATTAGGTGTGGTCGCCAGCCACACTTCATGAGGGTATGCTGCGCCCGCTCGCAGAAAGAGTTCCTCCAGATTGCCGACGATCATCGTGCCATTTTCGGGATACCAGGTGGGGAACAAGTCAAACGACCCGACGATATGTGCTTCCAACGGAATGGACTCGCCTGCAACGCCTGTTGTGACGGCGAGCCTTACTGTATCTCCGATTTCCAGTTTCTGTTTTTCAAGCAGGGTGATGGGGACAAGAATTCCGTTGGGATCCGCGGCGAGTTGATTCATCAAGGTGCCCAGTTGTTCTGAAGCGAAATCTCTTTGCCAGTATGCCGCGGATGGAAAGGTGAGACGGTCTACGCCAAGAAATATTCCCTGAATAGTGCCAGATTGGCCAGTGGCTGAAAATTTATAACGTCCGACACGCGTCGCTGATTGAACTTCTGGAATGCTCAGGTGATCTTCCACAGGAGCAAAGGTGTACACTGGATTCGGGCTGTCTTCATTGAATGTTGTGCCGAACTCATAAAGATTGATATCTGCACCAACTTGATAACGCATTTGCTTATTAAGTTGACTATCCAGTGTGCGCGCCAGTGATGCAGTAAATGCGGATAAACCAAGCGTTAAGACAAGCAGAACGAGCGGTGCACTATAAAAGGCGGGAGTCCGCGCGAGGTAACGGGCTGCCATCAACAAGCCGACGCTTTTGGATGTATGCAGCGCCCATGAGACAAAATCCATCAAACGGGGGACAAGCCGAAGCGTGAAAAGAGCGACGGAGAAAATCCCCAAAGCTGGAACAAGCAGCAGAAGTGGATTCTGCAGCGGGTCAGGAATCGTTTCCGATCCGCCTAATGCCTGTTTGCTTTGTTGGGTGAGCTGCCACAAGCCGTATCCAGCAGGGAGAAGCAGGATGACATCGAGCCAGTATTTTTGCCACCACGGATTACGGAAGGATCGAGCCCGTTCCTGCTTGTACGTGACAATTGTATTTTCAGCTGCGCTCAACGTGGGGAGAAGTACCTGAATTAGAAGAATG
>DAINRK010000720.1:0-2324 GCA_036741855.1 Anaerolineales bacterium | reverse complement strand
GTCTACCCCAGTATTGGCGGCCCCACCTGCCAATGATAATTTTGCTAATGCAACAGCCATAACCTCCCTGCCTTTCATTACCACGGTAGATAACACAAATGCAACAACCGAACCGGGTGAACCTCAAGCTTGTGGTTCGTCGTTTGGAAGCGTATGGTATTCCTTTTCCCCAACAGAAAACATGGCTCTCCGGGTCGATACAGCTGGGAGCACGAAGCTGGGCATTGTAAACATCTACCTCGCGTCAGGACCCGGGTTTTCAGACCTGACCTTCGTCACGTGCCGGCCTGATCGATTTGATCCGGGTCCGACCAATTTCCTGGCGGAGGCTGGAAAGTCTTACTATTTGCAGGTTGAATCTGACCCTGGACATTCGGGTGTTTTGCAAATCAGCCTCGAACAAATTACTCCGCCTGCAAATGATAATTTTGCTAATGCTGAAGCCATTGCATCCTTGCCCTTTTATGTCCCAGTCGATAACACAGACGCAACGACTGAGCCGGGTGAACCTCAGTGTTTTATTTCTCCGTTCCGAACAGTCTGGTATTCTTTTAGGCCAACAGAAAACATGTTGGTTAGATTGGACATGACTGGGAGTGTGGGGTTTGGCAGTGTGAACGTTTACGTCGCCTCGGGAACCGCGATTTCAGATTTAACACTTCTGGCGTGCGTCACTGCCAGTAACCCTCTCAATTTCGACCTTGAAGCGGGCAAGACGTACTACCTGCAGGCTAGCGGAGATGAGGTGGCACCTGGTCCACTCCAGATCAACCTGAACCAGATTTTGTCTCCCAACAATGATGATTTCGCCAATGCAGAAGCTATCGCATCTCTGCCTTTCGATAGCACGGTGAATAATACTTTAGCAACCCTGCAGGCGGATGAGCCAATACCCTCCTGTGGAATTGGGGCAACGGACCGGACTGTATGGTATTCCTTCACGCCATCCACAAGTGGTTCAATTTCGGTAAGTATTCCCACAGCTGGATTCACGCCCATATTCGCCGCTTACACCGGCGACTCTCTTACCGGCCTTATTGAAATAGGATGTACGTTTGATGGGAACATGTTGACTTTCCATGTAGATGCCGGAACTACTTACTATATTCAGATCGGCAACCTCTATCCCTGGGAACAGGGTGGTTCGATGCAGTTCCACATAGAGATCGCTCCTCAACCGGTGGCGGGTTTTAGCTTCTTCCCGCTTGACCCATCCGTCTTTGATAATATCCAGTTTTGTGATACCTCATTTGACCCGGGAGGGGTCGGTATTCAGGCAGTGACATGGGACTTCGGTGATGGAACAACCAGCAGTGAGAACTGTGCCTTTCACCAGTATGGTGTGGATGGAGATTACACAGTGCAACAGTTAATCACCACATTTGATAGGCGGACGGCGTCGTCTTTCCAGGTGCTGCATGTCAGCACGCACGACCTTTCCATCTCAAAAATCATAGCTCCCCGGTCTGCAAAGGTCGGGAAAACAAGAACGATTACTGTTTCTCTAAAGAACATCTGGTATCCAGAAAGTGTACTGATTGAACTTTACCGAAGCGTTCCGGGAGGCTGGGAATTAATTGGCTCGTCGATCGAACTCGTTCCGGTCTTACAGCGCAACCGAACTACGCAGATCAACTTCAAGTACACTTTTACCCCGGAGGACGCGCAAGCTGGTCGAGTAACTTTCAGGGCCGTGGTAATGCTCTTGAATGCGAACGATTCAATCCCAGCAAATAATGAGTCCATTTCCAGCCCACCCACTAGGGTTAGACGATAAGACCGATCAATAACAACAAACCCAGTCAGCGGAAAATCTGCTGGCTGGGCATTTCACAAAACTACAGGTGCAGCGTTCCATAACAAATTGCAAAAAGGCGTTGGTGGAAACATCAAAGTGACGCCAGTGTTAGCAAGCCACGAAAATTAATTTTGCGCGAACACCGCATTGAAACAAATTTGGGTGAGGGAGGTTCGCAAGTGAAAATCATTATCGCATCTAGCTACGGAGTACTATGCTGCCCGATTTCTATTAAGCGCCTGATGAGGTCTCATTAAAACGGGAACAACTTTAGCAATTTTCTCGTTTAATCATCAAAACCAGGGAAAGGAGGATGCGATTGGAATAAACGATGGAAACTCTCGGCAACATTGAAAACAAAAGCTCGATTAGTAACTAAATAGCAATTCACAAAAGGAGTTTGAAATGTCTCACAAATATTCGCGTGTTTTTGTCAGCCTGCTCCTCGCGCTGACTCTTTCATTGGCTGGATTCAGCCCGGCGTTGGCCGCCGCACCGGCCAATGATACATTCGCTGGTGCAACAT
>DAINRK010000719.1:0-2332 GCA_036741855.1 Anaerolineales bacterium | reverse complement strand
CCAAATCGAGCTTCACACGTGGAAGCATTATCAGCAGGGCAATACCCGATGGGCGCGTCTCCCTGGAAGATGGATGGCTTATCCTCACGACCAATGGCACGCGCGAAAAGCGATCCGTTGTGGACAAAGGAGAATATCAAACGTTATTGAAAGAACATTTTGAGGTAGTGCTATAAAGGTCGCCGCATTTCCACAACCAGCGTGAATCCAAATGGCGCAAAATTCGGAAATGCGTACCGTAATGCAGAGATTTGTAATCCCACATCTTTTACCGCTCGCCGAACAAACATCGGCGTCCGTGATGTGCTTGGTGTCGTGAAACGCGATAAAACGAAGTAAAGCCAAGCGAAAGGACTTAGAGCATTCGGCCAAGTCACAATCAACCTGCCAGTACCTTCCAAATACCGAATCAATTCATTCAACAAAAGTCTTGGGTCGGGATAATAATCGAGCACACCGATGCATGTCACGACTGGCCAGGTTCTGCCGTTGAGTTGATCCACGGCTGATATAAATTCAAGATTGAGTCCCATTTGGTTTGCTTTATACTCTGCCTGCAAGAGCATATTCGGCGAAACATCGTAAGCCGTTACATGACAACCGCGACGAGCATGATCGAGCGCAGAACGCCCTGTCCCGCAACCATAATCCAGCACTGTACTTCCGGATGGAACGAGTGGCCGAATGACGCGTAGCTCACGTTCTCCAATATATGCAGTGATTGAATTATCGTAATGGGCCGCGCGCTTTTCAAAACTATCGCCGATTCTCTCGATCACACACGCACCTCCAAAATCTGCCACGATACAAAACCAATAAACCGTAAGAGCCAATTCGAAACAGAATTTGGTAGCGACATGGCGCTGATCTTTCAAATTTAGTGCAAGACCAAAACATGCCACCCGGTTTTCGAGACAATGAATCCACCCTGTTTAATCTCTACCGCAAAGGCAACAACCGATGGGTTACCAAGGGCTGAGAGATTAACTTGCAGCACAAAATCACGAGCGGAAAATATAGATCCAATTGGCTCCAGATCCATTGTATCGGTTCGTCCATTCGGAAGTTTCAAATGAACCGTGCCAACCAGGTCAGGGAGGATGTCTCTTTTCATTTGCAGGTCCAGCCACATGTTGTCATTCAGGCGCGCTGTCTGCCAACCGGTCAGCAAATTTCCTTCCACTGGGAATCCTTCATTATTTACGCCGAGCTGACTTGATTCGGAGTCTTTCTGAGTACGGTGAATAAAAACCGGCAGAGTCGTGAAAGATATCGGCGGTATCACTTGGACAGGTAATGATTCAAAGAGTTCATTGCGTCTCGCAAAGCTATATAAGAAATTTCCCAACAAGAAATTCTGGGAAGAAAACTCCTCTATAGCATAGTATTTGAGGGATACTTGTGCCGGGCTTAAATCCACACGTCCCCAATAATTGTTCTCGCCTGTCAAACGCTTTGGAGGGACCACAACATCGTTGAGATATTTCCCGCGCGGCCGAGGAAACATCCCATAATGTACGAGATACCCCCAAATCTGCGGTAGATAGCTCTTATCCCTTGTAGTGATCACAGCAATTGCGAGTCTAGCGAAATTGCTCGCTGCTCCATGATCAGGGTGTTGATCCGCAGGGTGGGGCAGAATAATTAGGTTCGGTCTGTATTCCTCAATGATTGTTTCCAAATCATTCAAGAGATTGCTTCCGCAGTAAGCAGTACCGGCATGATACGTGTCCGGATATGGGTCTTTTTCGACTCGCGTGTAAGAGGCCGTATAGGGACATTGTGTATTCCAATCAGCCAGCCAAAGTGCGTTCGTGCCACGATCTGGATAGCCAAGAAAGACGATATCCTCCCGTTGTACCCCTAATTTACCGAGCGCAGCGATAACCTCTGCCTGACGACGCTCGCCTATAGCAATATAATCCTTAGGTCGAGGGTCGAGCTCTTTGTTTAACATGACAGGTGCAAACCTTTGCCCATCACCGTTTGTCACGAGTACGACTTTCACCTCAGTGCCTGCCGCAAGGACTTGTTGAATGACTCCGCCTGCCGCCAGCGTTTCATCGTCAGGATGAGGCGAAATAATCAATATACGCTGGAAATTGCTAGTGGAAAATACTTGCAAGTGATCAAATTCGCCGGCTGTTCCAGTTGCTAAAAAAACGACACCATCACTAAGGGTGAAAATAACAAGAGTGAATAAGAACAGCGAAACGAACAGCACCAGTCTCTTTTTTCCCCTTTTATGCCACAAATTAGACCAAACTCGAGCGATTTGAAGATACATGTGCTTTATCCGCGTCTTTGATCGGCGGGTTGCCATATTACATGC
>DAINRK010000718.1:0-2341 GCA_036741855.1 Anaerolineales bacterium | reverse complement strand
TCGCCTCCGGGTTATATGGCCTGGGGAAAATAGCTTGGGCGCAGGGCGATTACGAGTTGGCCGCCAAAAGATTCAATGAAGAGTTAGTCATGTGTAGGAAAGCTGGATATGTATTCGGAACATCATCTGCTCTTCAAGGCCTGGGTAGAGTGGCGCAATCTCAAAATGACTACGTCGCCGCGCGTTCGTTCTATTCAGAAGCAATCGTACTCGGCAAAGAGATAAGCAACTCATTGACAGTGGCGCTAAATTTATCAGCCTTTGCCACTCTGGCTGCCGCGCAGAACAAGCCAGAACTGACTGCCCGATTAGTTGGCGCGGCAGAGACGCGAATCCCTTCAATCCGCCTTGAAATGTCCCCTGTTGAGCGCGCTGAGTACGATCAGGCTATAACTGCCGCCCGCGCCGCACTGGGTGAGGAGGCATTTACGGTAGTATATGAGGCGGGCAAAAAGATGACCCTCGATGAAGCAGTCGCGTATGCACTGAATGAAAGTTAGTTTTTCTTCCTCCTCGAATACATCGCAAACCTAATTGTCCCAAAAGACAGCCCTGCAACTGACGCACCCCAGGAAAAGAAATTCAAAATGATAGGTTCTTTATATAAAAACGTGACCGAGCATACACTCTCGACCACGTTTCTATTTGCGTCCCCTTTTCCTATTGCTTTACGGATTGATGGCATCTAGCATCGCACCGGTCGCATCGTACACCGGAGCAATTCTGGATTGCGTGCCATTGGGATCGATAGCCTTCAACATCGCTCCGGTAGCATCGTAGACTGGTGCAATTCTCACATCAGCGCTTTTGGGATTGATCGCCTCCAGCATTGCGCCAGTGGCATCGTAAACAGGTGCGATACTGACATCTGCGCTTTTGGGATTGATAGCTTCCTGCATCGCTCCAGTCGCGTCATAGACCTTGGGCAGATCAGAGGCGGCTTTTGATGTGGACCCGGCTTCTGACCATGTCTGGAAACCTGCCCAGAACGCCAGGACGCCGAGGATGGTGAATAAAACTGTGAACCGTTTCATGATTTTCTCCTTTTGATAATTTTTGCAGAGCGGTAAAGATTGTTCATCGTAGTTCTCCTTTCGTTTGGAAGCATCCGCTGATTTGCGTTTGCTATCTGACCATCATTTAACCAGACCCATCCAATTCCCATAACGCCAAAATGGATATAAAATGTGATACAAGTAGAGATTAGGATAGGGCGTTTCAAAAGCCCTGATCGGTAACCCACCACCCATATAAATGCCAAAGGACAATAAAGTACCTGAAGAAATATCTTTTGGGGAATGGCTGCATCAGCGCCGCCGCATGTTGGATCTCACCCAACAGGCACTTGCCGATCAAGTCGGTTGCGCGCGTATTACTCTGCGCCGGATTGAATCGGGGGCGCTAAAACCATCCAAAGAACTGGCACTTATTCTGTTCGAGAAACTGAATGTGCCTTCCGAAGAGCATGAAGCATGGATACGATTCGCCCGCGGACTTTCGGGGTTTCCAGAAAGGTTAGTTGATACTCTCGCAAGTAAACCAAGAACTAATTTACCCTCTTCGTTGACCAGCTTCATTGGCCGTGAAAAGGAACTGGATGAAATCACGAAGCTCATCGCGAAGAACCGACTTGTTACGCTTACAGGCGCGGGTGGTATCGGCAAGACGCGCCTATCGATCCAAGTGGCTTCTGGACTGCTCAACGATCACCCTAATGGCATATGGCTGATAGAACTCGCTCCGCTCTCTGATCCCGCGCTGGTGCCACAAGCCATCGTCACAACGCTGGGGTTGATCGAGCAGGCAGGCCGCCCACCCCTGACCATCCTCACCGACTTCCTGCAGACGAAACGGGCATTACTGATTCTGGACAACTGCGAGCATCTCATTCAAGCCTGCGCACAACTGACGGAAACACTATTACGCGCTTGTCCTGATTTGCACATTCTCGCCACCAGCCGTGAAGCGTTGGGTGTACCAGGAGAGATGACCTTCTCTGTGCCGGCCCTTTCTGTACCGGAAATCGAGCAATCATTTGCCATCGAAACACTGGCCGATTATGAAGCGGTTCAATTATTCATCGAGCGTGCCCGAGCTGCTCTACCAGGTTTTGTCTTGACCAAGAACAACGCGCCCGCCATCGCACAAGTCTGTCACCAACTAGACGGTATCCCACTCGCGCTTGAATTGGCCGCGGCGCGCATCAGGATGATGTCTGTAGAACAGATTGCGTCACACTTGGATGATCGCTTCCACCTTCTTACAGGAGGCGCGCGTACAGCTCTGCCCCGCCACCAAACCTTGCAAGCTATGATTGACTGGAGTCACGACTTGCTCTCCG
>DAINRK010000717.1:0-2348 GCA_036741855.1 Anaerolineales bacterium | reverse complement strand
AAGTATGCGTTGGCATGTTCAGTGATTTTGCAACCTGCGCGTAGGAACAATCTAGCATCGCAGTTTCAACTGCGCCCATGGGGGTCGCGCCTTTTTTCATGTCGAAGATGCAGGCGGCGCCGCCCCAAACGATCGGTGAGCCCGCCTTTGCCAATTGATGGATCGTGATGCCCGCCAAACATTCCGCAGTGTGCTGTGTGACCGTCCCCAGGATGGTGACAGGAGCGGCTGCGCCAGAGAGCGGAACGGAGACGATTTCAGCCGGCACGCCCGCCCGCGCTAATGCGATCAAGTTGCCCGAGGCGAAGTTACTCCAGATCAGCGGGGGGGCGGGACATACGTCAAAGATGGCGCGCGGCTTCTCTCTTGCGGCCGCATGCCCACCCGCGAGAATGGCGAGCATGTCAATCATCTCGGTAACGGTCTTGTTTGTAAACGCCCCCGTGACAATGGGCTTCTTGGAATATAGCAATGCCAGATATAGACGATAAGAATCCTGAATCTGTTGTGGCACATCATGACAAACGACGGCGGTGGATTGCGCGTCGTATTGAGATAATTGTTCCGCTACTTTAATGAGTTTGAGGAGGTGCTGGGTTTCCGTTGTGTCGTGTTCAAGGGTTTCCGGGTTAAGCATGGCAATGCCTGAGGACCCTGGGTCAAAGTGAACTGCATCACCCCCATATTTAACTGTGGGATTGCCGTCGTAATCGTAGAGGTAGAATTCGCGCGGGGCGCTCTCTAATGCCTTACGTGCAATTTGCTGAGGGATTTTTACAACGTTGGTTTCCAGGTCAACCTGCGCACCAGCTGAAGCGAGCAGGTCTCGCGCCTCTTCGCTGTTGACTTTGATTCCTGGCTTTAATAAGAGTTGATAGGCCTCGTCCAGAATGCGTTCGATGATGTCTTCAGTGAGAAGAATAAGTTTTGGTTGCATTATTACCTCTAGTCGTTCTGAAAGCAATTAAACACGAAGGACACGAAGGGAAGATGATCGAAGTTGTTTTCTTCGTGTCCATTGTGACCTTTGTGTTTGAAAACCTATTCTTTTCCAAGCAACTTCTTCGCCAATTGCACTGCACCGACTGCATCTTCCGAGGTTCCGTCTGCTTTTATCTTTTCGGCCCAATCTTTTGTGATCGGCGCGCCACCCACCATCACTTTAATGCGCGGTCGCAGACCTTCTTTATCTAATTCCTCGATCACCTCGCGCTGGCGGATCATAGTTGTCGTCAATAACGCACTCATACCGATCAGCTGAGCATCGATTTCAAGCGCCTTGCCTATGATTTTTTCAGCAGGTTGATCCACACCCAGGTCGGTCACTTCAAAACCAGAGGCACTTAACATTGTGCCAACAAGTGTCTTTCCGATTTCGTGAATATCCCCTTCAACGGTCGCAAGTACTACTCGTCCCATCATTTCGCGCGCTTCGCCAAGCTTCAATAATTCTGGTTCAAGCACCGCGACGGCGGCTTTCATCGCTTCGCCTGCCATTACCAATTCGGGCAAAAAGGCTTCGCCTTTGCCAAACTGATCACCAATGTAATTCACGCCGATGACAAATCCTTTTGTGATTGTATCCAGGGGATGCATTTGCAGCTCAATGGATTTTTCAGCGAGCTCGATTGCAATCTCTTTTTCGCCGTCTATGATGCACTGCGCCATTTGTTTATAGAGTTCGTCGAGTTGTACATTTTCCATCATATTCCAATCTCCTTATTTCGATGTCTTCTTCAATAGGAATAATGCCTGTTCTTCTTTTTCGCGCAGAAATTCTGCAGGGATATCGAGGTATTCCTCGAGCCACCTGCCTGATTCCATTACATGCTCAATAAACTTTTGTGCAGCCAGGTCACCGTCCCGTTCTTTGAGGGCCCCAACCATGGCGATATGTTCACGGTGCGTGTCTGACATGCTCTTGGCAAGGATTTCAGGTTTACGAAATAGGGCCTCGTACAACAACCAGTCTGGGAAGGCGTTTGCTACGACACTATATACCTTGATGAGAAGATCATTCCTTGTTGCTTCTGCGATGGCGGAGTGGAATTCGCGACTCAATTGCCGTGCATAGGACATATCCTTCAGCGAGTCATGCTTTTTCATCTCCTCGATCGTTCGTTCCAGACCTGAAACCTGCTCCCGCGTTATCTTCCTTGCTGCCTCCTGGGCGATGACCACTTCCAGGACGAGCCTCAATCCATAAGCCTCCACCACATCCTTCGTAGAGGTTTCTCGCACGCGCACTCCCCGATAGGGAACACGTTCTGCGAGTCCAGTAGAAACGAGCAAATCCAACGCCTCACGGACGGGGGTCATGCTCACACCAAGCTGTGTGGCAATATCGT
>DAINRK010000716.1:1976-2369 GCA_036741855.1 Anaerolineales bacterium | reverse complement strand
GGACCTCCTCCGTCCCTTGCTCCTTGGAAGCGTGGACACCTCTCCCAAATACGATGAACCTCAGCCAAAGGCGTGGGCGGGGCGAGGGTGAAATGATTTGCTTATTAGAATAAGATAAAGTTATTCACAGGAATTTCTGACATAAGTTTTATATCCGGTTAGTGTCCTTCTAACCTTTGTGTTTTATACTGGTTGGTGCCTTTGAGAAAAGGCCAACTCAATGTGTAAAATACAAGGAGGTTGTGATGACTAACTTAACTCGATGGGAACCCGAACGCGAGATGTTGACCTTGCGTGAGGCAATGGACCGGCTTTTCGATGATGCATTTACACGTCCATTCTCCCGTATGAGGGACGGTGGGTCCACCTGGTCTTCACTAACGGTTGACATGT
>DAINRK010000716.1:0-1966 GCA_036741855.1 Anaerolineales bacterium | reverse complement strand
GACTAACAATGATGTTGTGGTGAAGGCGGCCCTACCGGGCATCAGAGCCGATGAAGTGCAGATCAATGTCAATGGTGACGTTCTGACCATCAAAGGCGAAATGAAGCATGAAGACGAAAAGAAGGATAAGTCCTGGCACATCCGTGAACATCGTTGGGGCGCATTTGAACGCTCGATAAGACTTCCAACCGGTGTGATCGCTGATAGAGCCAAAGCTGATTTCGATAATGGTATTCTGATGATCACCTTGCCGAAATCGGAAGAAGTGAAACCCAAGACGATCACGGTCAAAACAAAATAACAAGTTAAGTAAGAAAGTAAAGGGCGGGGCCGCAAAGCCCCGCCCTACTTTTATGTAAGCTCCGCGCAGTATTCCTTCTGCGAAACTTCAGAATTCCTCGCCAGCCGCTTTCAGTAGGCGGTCCATTCCTACGTCGTGGTATTGATCCCCAGAGAAGCCGCGGCGATGGCGAATGAATTCAGCAATGCGAACGTAAAGCTGAGAAACTTTTCCCTGCGAGTCTGAGCGGTCGAACTACTATTCCAATAGATCAGCATCCCGACGAACAGTGATAAAAGTACTATCACAAGCTTCGAAGTGCCCCAATCCCCATTGATGGCTTCAATGACCTTCATCACCACAGTGACGGCGGCGGGTGCGCCAGCAAACGTAAGCGCAGTTTGCGGTGCGTTGATCACGCCTGCGCTCATTGCGGGGTTTGGATTTGCCGGATTCGGCGTGATGTCAAATAAGCGATTTGGCATGTTGATCCTCCAGTTTGATGTTTGTATTGTATTGAATCCTTCATTCCTATAAACGTACGTTTTGCTCTTTTTCCTGCAGCCCCACCCCTTCCCTCCTCAAATACGACACATAAGTATTGAATGCCAACAGCAAGTCTCTTTGTCATACATATTTGGGGAGGGTGCCCGTTAGGGCGGGTGGGATCTAAAGCAAATCCTGCTAGCCGAGAATGGTCATTCGTGGCTAGATGCGCCTTTTCAGGCAGTTTTATGGGGGTAATCCAGCATGGTGGGTCGTGCTTCTCCTATCTTTCAAAAGGGCAGATGCTAATTGACTTTCACGAGCCAACTCCATAGAATGAAATTGAACATTCCATTACAGAGAAAGGACGTGACGAACATGGTAATAGAAGATGGTATGTTGATGATGAAAAACGGCCAAATGATTATTTTGATAAATGGCGAATTGATTACCCTGATCGAAGATATGATTCTCGCAGACGGTACGCGAATTGCTCTGGACGGCACTGTGACTACGGAAGATGGTTCATATGAGGTAATCGGCGAAGGCCAAGCCGTCATGGTGGATAACCGAATAACTTTGTAATAGACGCCAAAGGAGAAGATAGATAAATAGAAGAGGGAATTGAATCTATTTTTGAATACGACTGATCGCGCAAATCAGTCGTATTTTTTTCTAGATTGACATTTGTGGTGGAATGATGTGCAGACTATCGCTCTTCGAGTTCTGGCACGGCGGAGACGTCATTGTAAATCTTGAAGTAGTCGGTAAAACCGCTTATATCAAGTGCCTGATGGATCGGTTCAGGCACTCCGGCTAATATCACCTCGCCGCGGCTATGGCGCATGGAATTCCGTTGCGCAGACAGTAACACACGATAACCAGCACTGGATATATATTTCAACTGGCTCATGTCAATCACAAGTTTATACTGGCCCCGATACTGAAGGGACTCGAGGACCTGTTCAACCTCTGGAGCCGTTGAGCCATCGATCCGTTCCGTGATCGTGATCAAGACCACCTGATTAAATTCTTTGACAGTGATTCGCATGGTATTTACTTCCCTTTTCGCTTTTTCTTCTCATCGAGTGGTGGTGCAGCCTCAACACTTTATAGTTAACCCAATGAATCTAACTGCGTTGCATGTATAGGACTAAATACCCCCACATGCAAGAGAAATATCGTTGGAAAGACCCCCTC
>DAINRK010000715.1:0-2379 GCA_036741855.1 Anaerolineales bacterium | reverse complement strand
TTTAGGATGGGGTGGATAGTTAAACAAAAGACGTTCCCAAACAGGGCGGAAGAGTTCATTTATTACAAATCCAACCGAATAAAGTACGCCAACTGCTCGTTAAGTGAATGATTCATGTAGTCCGGGCATGCAAATTTCATGTTGGATATTGAAACTAATTAATATCCTTCAAAGAGGAGCATCAGAATGAATTCAATCACAAAGACCACAGCAATGGAAGATATGAGGATACATGTAAAAATGAAGCTTGCAGCATTATGGGTGGCTATGATGTTATTGTACATATATGCTGACATTCTTTCATTATTCAGACCGGGGCAGATAGAGGAAATGATTAAAGGACTCATGGGTCCTTTTCCAGTGACTCAAGGATCGTTGCTGGTCGCCGCAATCCTGATGATCATTCCTGCTGTTATGGTTTTCCTATCTTTAACGTTGAAACCGAAAGTGGATCGCTGGGCTAACATCACCTTGGGCGTACTCTATACTGTTGTCAATATTAGTAATTTGATTGGGGAGACCTGGACTTACTATACGCTCTTTGGTATTGTAGAAATTGTGCTTACTTTACTGATCGTCTGGTACGCATGGAAGTGGGTCTAAAAATAAATTCAACTAAGTGTTACATTTTCTCATAAACACTGACGCCAGAGAGGGTAAAATCTGGATAATACCAGAAAGAATTTCTATAATTTAATAGCTCAAACCTGACACACTATCTTACATCATTCCCCCATCCAACTAAATAATCGAATTCCAATTTCATAAGGAGAATTACGATGAAAAAGAAAAGTCCGGCATTTTCGGGGATGGTTATTTTGAGTTTGTTGATCAGCCTGTTGGTTTCTCCATTTGCCGCTGTAGTCCCTGCGCTGGCAGCCACGCTGCCCATCGTTGATGATTTCGAATCCGGTCTGCCTAGCGGGACAGATGCGGACGGCGCTGCAATTGGATTCATCACCTTTAGGGACCCCAACAGCAGCGTAGCGATCTCTACCACCGCTTCGCCTCCCGCTCCTGTACCGGGCGCGCCCAGCCCGAACAATGTGCTGAAGATGGACCTAAGTGTCGTCTCATTTGCCGGCTTTGTGCATAACTTTGAAAATGCTGCCGTCGACACCTGGGTTCCTCAGGACTGGAGTGCCTACGAGGGGATCTCCTTCTGGCTATACGGCAACAACAGCGGCACCACCATGTTTGTCGATGTGCTCGATAACCGCAACCCGGGTTCGACCAGGGATGATGCGGAGCGCTGGTCGATCGATGTCACGGATAACGTCAGCGGGTGGAGGGAGGTCCAGATCCCCTTTGCAGCCATGCATCGAAAGGAAATCGGCAACGGCGCGCCCAACGATGGCTTTGGCCTGACAGAGGTCCATGGCTGGGCGTTGGGCACCATCACCACTCCCTCGCCGCAGACGTATTATGTCGATAACGCTATGGTCTATGGCGTTGCGCCCCCTCGCCCATTGACTGTGGGCTTTACTGCTATTGATTATAGGTTCACCGAAGGTACGACTGCCACACTCACAGCCAGGCTTAGCAAACCCTCCAGTGATCCGGTCACGGTGCAATATGCTACAAGCTTCGGCTTGGCAATCCCGGACCGCGACTATACTCCAACCAGTGGAACGCTGACCTTCCCGCCCAATATCACTCAACAATCCTTCACCATCCAAACCATCGATAATCAAAAGTATCAGGGCGAGCGTGGTGTGCTGGTCGCACTTTCGAATCCGACCGGTGGTGCGGCGCTGGGTATTCCTCCAATTACGCGATTGAACATTTTGGATAACGAATCCTTCGACGCGACCTTGCTCGATGACTTCGAAACCTATCCCTATCTTTGGAAGGTGGATCCAAAAGCGCAGCTTTCCAATCCGGAAATCGCAGCTGGTGACCCTTTGGCATTGCCGGGTCAGGGCGCCTATGAGCATATCCTTCAAGCTGGCCAGAGAAACGGCAGAGGCACCTATGCATTCAGCCGCACCTTCCCTGTTGGCCAGGATTGGAGCGATGTGCCAGGATTGAATTTCTGGTATTACGGACGGAACAGTAACAAGGACATCCGGATCAGCCTGGATAACAATCTGGCAGCTGTGGGCAATCCTTCTGACTGGAAGCTGGTTTGGAGTGACGAGTTTAACAACAGAGCTGGAACGGCGCCAAACTCCAGTGTATGGGGCCGGGAAGTGGGTGATGGCACCGTGAATGGCATCCCTGGCTGGGGTAACAGCGAACTCGAATATTACACCGATGGTACGAACAATGTCGCGACCGATGGTCAGGGAAGTCTGCAAATCACGGCCAAAGAAGCCGATGGCTCGCTCATCTGTTATTACGGGCCGTGCGAATATACATCGGCACGGCTGCTGACCA
>DAINRK010000714.1:0-2388 GCA_036741855.1 Anaerolineales bacterium | reverse complement strand
CCATCGAGAAGGCGTTTCAAAGCGACTGCCAGGTCGCGGCGCGTAGGATAAAGAATGGCAAAGTGATAAAGCCCGGTGGTACCTCGAGCAGGTGGCTGCCCATTCAGGCTTTCCCAGGTGTTTAAGCCCAGGTGATGATGATAGCCACCGGCTGATAGAAAGGCCGCCTGTGTTCCATAGCGAGCGGTAAGGTCAAAGCCCATCAGTTCATGATAAAAACGAACCGACCGATCCAAATCGGCTACTTTTAAATGCACATGACCAATGGAAGTACCAGCAGGGATAGATGGAATAGACATCGTGAATTATCTCCTTCATGATAGAGGTAGGATCCATGAATATAGATGCTTCACGGCCTATTCTTTTTACGAACTAGGGCTTTCAGTCATTGTAGCCCTGGGGATTTTCTTTACCGTCAATTACAGCCCGGAAATCTACGAGTGCCTCTTCAAACGTTTCGGCTGTGAATCGGTCAAAACTCTTTTCTCGTGGAATAATGATATTCAAGTTGTGAATTGCCATTCGAATTCTCATTCGATTACGAAAACTCTCATCATTATTATGACCAGCGATTTGAAGAAATTTTTCCCACATTTCTGGCGGATAATACCACCACAGTATTGCCCCCAGATCTAAAGCTGGATCATCCAAAGCCATGGATTCATAATCCAGTAAGTACAGTTTTTCATCAGATGACACAAGCCAATTCCCATTGCATATATCATTATGTGACGCCACAAGGCCGCCATCCATAAATTGATCGACCTGGTTCTTCAAGTATGTTATTTTTTCATTCACATATTCAGCGAATAAGGGTACTTGCGATTCACATTTTTTCCATCGTTGTTGAATCTCTTCAAGAATTTCTAAACCAACATCTTTGTAAAAGGTTGATGCTCTGCTTGGCAGAATTTGTTTCAGCTGCTCACATTGATGAGTCGTTTTTATACTCTCTGCAAACTTTTTTAGGTGGAGCTGAAAATCTTTACGAGATGGTTTTTTGCCATTGATTCGTTGTTGAACCAGGATGGATGTGCCATCTTCGAGATAACCTATCGTGATGATTGGGGGAGATAAACCAAGTTTCGACATTACCTGGTATCTATCCGTTTGGGCCCCTAATTTGACAAAATAGGATTGCCCGTTGTTACTCTGTACGAAGTAGGTTTCATTTCCCGTACCATGTGGAGGATGTGTAATTTCCCAACTTTGTATTATGCCATTCCTTCGCAGAAACGAGATTACTTCCATTCTATGAAGGTCTCTAGATTGTTTCGTTTCCATGATCTTGTTTTGGGGAGCGAATGGTGTGCGTAACTGGCGGTGGGTGTAGATTGGGATGCAAACTGGCTCGTAAATGTTCACTTACCGCTGAGTGTAATAAGCTACAGAAAGATCGCATCGATCAGCCCTACATCGCTCCATGTTCTGCTCAAGCCATGCCGCGTTCACTGAGGCCATTCTGCCCCAGGGAAAACAGTGGAAATCAACCTTTTGGTCGGAGGTTTCAGCCCAGCCAATCCAGCACTTCCCGTTATCCACATTGATGTGGACCACTGCCACGTTTCCGTTCGCACCTTCAATCTCAAGTGTATCCAGGTAGAAGTCTGCTCCCGGCTTTTGTATGTAGCTCACTGCGTAGCCATTCAAGGTCGCGCTGGCTCGGATCGACCTGACTGGTACCAGCCAATCTGGCGGCCAAAGCATACTGGATACGGGTAACCCAAGCGCCAGAACAACGAAGCTAGCCAGACCGAGTAGGACTCGCCCGCGTTTTGGTCCCTTCCACGTTAGAGCAAGCACCAAGCCAGTGACGACCGCGATCCAGTACACGATATCGATCAGAAGAATCAAAAACATAGTTCGTCTCTAGAATGTCTCCTGTTCGCCTATGCAACGACTGGCTAACGGCTGCAGGCATTGTGCGAGTGCCACTACTCTGAGGTGACTATTTCACCCGCCTGCCGATCATAATTGCGCAGGACCATTCCTACTACCGGCTGCATCCCAAATCGTTCATAAAACGGTTGCAACGGTGGATCGCAGACCAGATCAATCATATATAGATATCGAAGTTTCTCTAACATCTGGCGGACTAACTCACTTCCAATGCCCTGTCCCTGGTAAGCCGGCAGGACTTCGAGATGTGGGATATAGGCGCAGGAGACATGATCACTGACCGCAGTGATGAAGCCAACAACGGTTCCATCGGCAATGCGCGCCAGCACGATCGCGGCACTGTTGGCCAGAATGCGATAATGGGTTGTGGGTGAGGGTGGACTGGGCCACCCAACGAAAAAGCCGCCCTGCAGGTGCTCAGTGGTTACATCAGCAAGCGAGTCTGTATAGATAATCATACAGAATACCTTTCTCCGTACTCAGAATGCT
>DAINRK010000713.1:0-2393 GCA_036741855.1 Anaerolineales bacterium | reverse complement strand
CAATCGCGCCCGCCCACTCCGCACCACCGGTAATGCGGCGATCATGCCAGCCCGCGATGATACGCTGGCGCTCCAAAAGACGCAGATGTTTCGCGAGTTCATCGCGCAGGCCTTCATCTTCATGCGCGTAGGAGAAAAACACCGCAATGGGACGTCCAGGTCCTGGAGGAGAGGAGGCCATAGCACAGGCTCCTTTGCGCGGGGCATCGTGTCGAGCGCGTTGGGTTTGACCGCCGTATCTCTGTTGCCTGGCTATCTTACACCAGTCGGGAAGTGACTGCATGCATCCCATCGCATCCCTGCTCTTATGCGCCCCAACAGAGGGTTGAAAGAGAATGGGCCAAACCATTTCATTTTGGTCTTTATGCGTGGGCAGGCGACCCCGTGCTGTTCCTTGATATTTTCGTTTTGGCGTGGATGTTCTGGCAGTGAAATGCAAGCTTTGTCAGGAGAATTCTTTCAAGCCCCTGTTTACCCCGATTGGGGCATTTTGGGTAAATCCCCTAAGCTACTGCCGCGTCAACATGGGATAGTTTGCTGGATTTGTCTAATATTCGGCAGCATGATTACTAGTCGTCAGCATGATGTAGGTCAGCTCTAACTTTCTTGTTAGCTCTGCTTCTTTAGGATTCCCAACCATTGCTGAATCGCAAGGTAGTCTTGCAGTTGTACTTGGTAGGGAAGCCGCTGCTGGAACTCCTTCGCGCCGCGAGTGAAGAACGACGTCGTCACTACGATCCCAGCATTTGCCTGTTGCTGCTGGACCACGCCATGTAAAGATCGAACAATCGAGACGCCCACTTTGTTTGGAGGCGTGTAGCGTTTGCATTCTACGAGAAACAGGAACCGGCCTAACCCATCCTTACGGGCAGCATACATGTCAAATCCACCATCCTGTGATGGGGGCGTCAATTCAACTGAATACCCTTGCTGTGACAGCAGTTCAGCAACTATCTCCTCGAAACGGCGTGGCGTAAGGTTATGTAGAAATTCGGGTTCTGATCGGAGTCTGTTGATGAGTGCCGCATTCGTATTTAAAACGGCTGTCTTAATCGGATGTGGAACATCTTGAATATGCTGGCCGTCGGGGCCAAGGATTCCTGGATGCCGAAATTCACCAAGTCCATGCACAAAGTCGTTGAGAGAGAGCATGAGTTCGCGGATTGTCTTTCCCGCAAGATCCGCATAGAGCGGATTACCTGCCACGATCTGGAAAAGTCGATCAGCAAGTTCTCTATCCTTGCCAGCTAGAGCCACGCGGTGTTCAATCAGATGGCGAAATTCTACCAGAGAAAGCCCGCCAAGCTGAATTTGGAGTGCTGAGCCCAAATCACTGGGAATTTGGTCGTTTGTGCAGATTATTGCGCTTAATTCTTGGTGACGGTCGAGGAGCTTTGTGACCTGTTGTCGGAACGCAGGGGCGGCGAATTCAAAATCGTCCACGACAAGAAGCGTGCGACCCTTTGGCGGAGTCGGCAACACGTCATCGATTCCGACGATCGGGGAGATGTGAATTCGCTGCCATCCGCCGGGGAAAAGGTCAGTGGATTCTGCCCAATGACCGAACGCGTAAGCCAAGGCAGTCTTGCCTGATCCGCGTTCACCGCGGATTATCGCTACCTGTCCGCCGCCAGAAAAGTGTTTATCAAGAGCGTAAAGCTCACGATCACGCCCCACAAACGTCGAAGTTACAAGTTGATCACTGAATAATTGATCACTGAATAATTTCATTGACTAGTGTCACTTAGAGCGCTAACCATTGATTAACAAGCAGTTTTGCCCTGATAAGAAAGTATTTCATCCATTTTTGTGGGCAGTTTTCCTGATATCCCAATATCAAAGGACTTTTGCCTTGTTATCCTGATATTGGTGGGTTTTCAGCCCCTTGGAATCCCTACTGTTTCTCCACACGCATGGCATTCTACGCGCTGCGCCATCATAGCATAATTTGTTATACAGAGGGCGGCAAGATCGCTGAAGGAGTAGAGATTTCGGTTTCTATCGTCTTATCGGTGGAACTTCGCCCTAATTATGCTTGAGGTTAACCTGCATATGGGTGCCGTCAGAGCACCCTTGTGCCACCGGTGCTCAAGGCTTATAGTGCTCTCGGAGGTACAGGGCCGTCGCGCGCAACGGCCCTCCGAGTCATGCAGAAGTGGCGCCGGGGTGGCCGCCGCCAGGATCACGGCCAGCAAAGCGCGCCCGTGTGATCCCAAGGAGAAGCGTATGAAACGCCTCGCTCTGACCCTCCTAACCCTGCTGCTGCTCCCGCTGCCTGGGTGGAGCACAAACCTCTACCTGTTTGTCATTCAGCGCAATAAAAACACCAATGAAGTCCAGTACGAACTGCGCGTCAATGACCGCTGTCAGATCGGCACCGCCTACCCGGTTGC
>DAINRK010000712.1:0-2406 GCA_036741855.1 Anaerolineales bacterium | reverse complement strand
ATATAAGAAGCTCCCGATTTCGGGAGCTTCTTGTTTTGATCGCTAGAGAGTTCCGGCACTGCAAGTAAAGCTTATCTGAAAGTTCAACTCGGAATTTCTTCTAATGAATAGTAGATTTGTAATCCCTTTTCCTTTGCTGATTTAACCATCAAGTCTGCACCTTGCGAAGCGCCACTGACTCTCAAGACAGCATCGCATTTTTCTAACAATCTTTCCGCAATTGGATGAAAGATTTCGCTGAATGCTTCATCGCCGACCTGTGTTGAACCGGCAAGTTTTACCAATGGAAGAGCAAACCATTCACCCAATACAGGGATATGGCCTAAGCGAAAAATTGGAAGAGCATAGGACTCCATATCATGAACATTGGCGGCCATCTTTTCAGGATCGTCACCCGTCCCCGAACGATACGGTCCTGCAATTAGAATCATCATTGAATTATCCAAAGTATTTCTCCAGGTGGGATTTGGCCAGCAGAAACGCCGCCAGCGACTTCGCGTCTTTTACGTCGCCGCTCTCGAGCATCTCCATTGCTTTTTGCAGCGGGATCTTCTCAACAGATAAGAACTCATCTTCATCCGCATCAAGAGGATTTTGTTTCAAATCTGTTGCGAGAAATACTGCCATGAACTCTGTGGAATATCCCGGTGCAAGATAAAATTCGCCCACCTTTTCTAATTTGGCTGCCTCCATACCTGTCTCTTCACGAATTTCTCGCGCTGCGCACGCCTCGTATGGCTCATCACCGTCACGTGTCCCAGCAGGGAGCTCGAGCATATCCTGCCCCGTGGCATGCCTGTATTGTCGGACGAAAAGAATATTCCCTTCCGGGTCAATCGGGACGATCACGACAGAACCACCATGTTCGATAATTTCCAGTCTGGTTTCCTGGCCATCCGGAGTCTTGAGATAGTCACGCCTAATCTTGAAAGCGCGTCCTTGCAAAATGGTTTCTGATTTGATTAACTCGAAAGGCATGATAGTTTCCTTGATTTTAATTATGGCTCGAATTATAAACAAAAGCCCAGGCAACGCCTGGGCTTCTCTTCTAAGTTTGGATCACCTACGGTATGCTCAACGATTGTCCGGCAGTCAGCGCTGCGCCCACCGATAGACCATTGGCTTGCGCGATGGCTGAGGGATCAACATCTCCGAACACACAGGCAACACCATAGATCGTTTGGTCTGACGCGACAACTGTATATGTCGTTGGATGAGGGTGCAAGGCACGCGGAGGAGGGAAGCTGCCACTCTGGGGAATCCTAAGACTGAGATTCGGATAGTAAATACTTCCATCTGACAAACCATTCAGGGATAGCAATTCTTCTGGATTAACATCGAACCGACGCGCAATACAGTAAGGGAACTCACCTCTTTGCAATGTATATGATGAAGGACGTTGACCAACTGGTGCGGATGTAGACAATGTGCCACTCACAGCCAGAGTCGAAGTATTCGTTGCTTGGGGAGTAATACCAATGTTGGGTGTGGATGTCGCACTGGCTTGCGCTGTAACGCCAGGTGCCGGTATTCCTGGTGTTGTGGTTAAATTTGCCAGGGCTGTGCCGGTCCCAAAATTGGCAACATCACTCATGGATATCGCTGGTGTTTGGCCGAGTGGTGTGGCGAACAAACTTGTATCAATCGGAGTGTTTGTGACACTTGGTTGCTGTGAATATGGCTGGTTACATGCAGAAGTGATGATCACAACCAGCATAAGAATGGAGGCAACCATGGTGCCTCGTTTTATATGCGTCATAGTCTTCTCCTCAGTCTCGAACAAAGTTTAGAGGATGGTAGCACATACCTTTTAGCGCGTCAAGTTATGGGATGGGATATTAGAGGGATACTAGCGCGCGCAGCGATAATCAGAGAATAATTGATTTACGCGCGTCTCTGTTTCGCTTCCCGCATCGACTTGAAGTTGAATCCGTTTCCAGATCATGCATAATCCGTCGCGTATTCCTTTATCTTTTGTGAATGCATCAGCAGATAATTTTTCCGCAGCTTCGATATCACCTATCACGGCCTTTGCTTCGATATATGTTAGCCATTCGAAAGGATCTTCAGGCTGATAATCAAGTGATATTGCCTCATTGATCAAATCATTCGCTTGAAGCCAGTCACCTTTCTGACGAGCCATCTCGGCTTTTGCATAGTAATAACACCAGGTGTGATCAGGTTCCGATAAAAAAGGCAACTTCACCGTTTGATCATTGCCCGTAATAATGTTGCCAGTATCCGAAAGTTGTATCGCATCCACCAAAAAACGGGATTGACGGCTATAAGTTACTTCATCGCCTCTTGGAGGATCAAGCACACGCAGGCATCCATTTCTTGGCATATAAATCACAATTGCTTGAGAAGTGGAACCTTTAAAGCTAACCGTGCGGAAAGAAAGCTCTA
>DAINRK010000711.1:0-2409 GCA_036741855.1 Anaerolineales bacterium | reverse complement strand
GATGTACAACTGCGACTAGGACGCCGCAGGGTATTGCCTCGGCAGCATCAAAGGTGGGCCCCCCTATGATTTGCATGTAAGATGGAAATTAGCTGCGGATTTTTTCAGATGGGCGCCGAGTTAACCTATGCCGCGTATTCGTATGTCCAATTTCGTAATTGTCAAGTGCAGTACAATGCAAGTGAACTTGCTTCTATTCTGCGCGTCCCTATAGAACCTTGCGAGATGGGTTAGTAATCGAATAGTCAGGGTAAAATATTGAAAATAGCTTACTTGATATTTTGCGTTTGCTCATCGAAAATCCCGAATTAAGGCAGTTACGCTCCACGGGTTCATTACCCGTCGGGACCACCAAGTTAGACAACTTTGTGCAATCACAAAGTTGTTTCTTTTTAATTTGTTTGAAGTGTTGATAGCCATCTCTATGGCTCAATAGCCAGAGATATTTAGCTCGAATCATGAGTGGGCAAAGATTAGCTGCCCTGTTCACCAACTATTCAAAGTCGGTTTCTTTTCCAAGAGAATTGGCTACGGGAATTCACTCAAGCCGAAATGTTACCGCCAATAGGGACAGAGGCGGCAGTTCCACTGCAGCGCGACCGTTCTCAAGGCGGCATTCTGAAAACGGACCAGGTTTGATGATATTTGGATGTTCAAAGGAGTTCACGGCCTTTGCGTCAGGGCCAGTGAGCAACTTACCTCCCAGGAGTGTCGCAATGTTTTCGTCGGCAAGATTGATTTGCACACGCGCCACCTCATCCAGATTACGATTCGTGATGAAGACATGTAACTGCCGCTGATGCAGGATTGCACTGGCATCGATGTACTGTGTGATGCCATTCGTTTTAGCTTCGTAGGATGGACCTGTGACGACTGGCCTTAACGAAATTCCATCGCGCCGCCGCGAAAACATCTCAAATGGGTAGAAAATGGATTGGATCAGCGTCTCGTGCCCGCGCGTCAGGATCGGTGCAATCACATTGACGATCTGCGCCACGTTGGCAATCTTGACCACATCCGCGTGGCGGATGAAACTGTGCAAGAAGCCTGCCACTACGAGCGCATCTTCCAGGTTATAAACTTCTTCGATCAAGTGTGGCGCGAATTTGCCCTCACCATCCATCTGCATGTTCTTATACCAAACGTTCCACTCATCAAAGCATAGATAGGCGCGCTTGCGGCTGTGCCGTTTAGCCTGAACGAAACGGCAAACGGCATCGATATCTTCGATTTGCCGATCAATGGAGTTGGTAATGGCGAGATAGTCGGGTGTATCCTGATCGCGATTGCCAACATAACGATGGAGACTTATGTAGTCAACAAAGTCACCCAAGTATTCAAGTACTTGGCGATCCCACTCCATGTAAGTCGGCATACTGATGCCGCTTGAGCCACAGACCACCAACTCAATCCTCGAGTCCACATCTTTCATCATCTTGGCGGCTTGCTGCGCGCGAATCACATAATGCTCCGCCGGGACATGGCCCAACTGCCAGGGTCCGTCCATCTCATTGCCGAGACACCACAAACCCACCTCATGCGGTTCGGTATGCCCATGACCGGCGCGGAGATCAGCATATCTCGTTCCAGCTTGAGCGTTGCAATATTCAACCCAGTTGCGAGCCTCCTCCGGCGTGCCTGTGCCCAGGTTGACCGTGAGCATCGGCATCCAATCCATCTTTCGACACAAGCGAATGTACTCATCTGTGCCAAATCGGTTGGGCTCGATGCTTTGCCAGGCAAGCTCGCGCACGGTGGGACGTTTATCCAACGGACCAATACCATCTTCCCAATGATAGCCAGAAGCGAAGTTGCCTCCTGGGTAGCGCATGGCCGTCATATTGAGCCGCCGGAGTGCGCTTACCACATCCGAACGAATTCCGTCCCCATCGGCCTGTACCGAATCCGGGTCATACACACCCTCATACACCGCACGACCCATGTGTTCCAAGAATCCGCCAAAGAGACGCGGATCTACGGGCCCGATTTGAAACTGTGAATGAAGGTCAATCGTGGTGATGTCCATCAGTGTAAAGACTCCTTTCACGACATGCTTACCAGCGCAAGGGATTGCCAAGATAATCCATGTAGATCGGATCTTCCGCTTGCCATTCTCTGTCCGCCAGTTGAAATATACCATCGGCAGATTCAGCAGGAGATATAGATGCCTCCTGCCCTCCCATGTTCGTTCGCATCCAGCCAGGATGGATAGCCAGCACTTTGAAACCGCGCGGCTTGAGATAATTCTGCAAGATTTTTGTCTGCATGTTCAAGGCGGCTTTGGACATGCAATATGCAAATTGATTCTCTCGGCCACAATCGGCGATACTGCCCGCCTCCGATGAAATATTGAGGATGAGTTTTTGCCGACCCTCTCCTAGCAGCGGCAAGAACTGTTGGACCATGCGC
>DAINRK010000710.1:0-2421 GCA_036741855.1 Anaerolineales bacterium | reverse complement strand
GGCCAAGTAACATCGGGATGGCAGTTAGAAACGCGGCGAGTGTATTTCCTGTGGGTCTAAAGCCGAAAAGTGCACCTGCAATGGCAAGCATAAGCAGTGAGGTGATGGTTGTAGTTAATAAGCTGGCGAGCGTCCGTCCAACGAGGATCAGAATACGTGAAACAGGTGTCAGCCAGTTTGATTCGAGAACACCTGTATCCATGTCCTCTTTAAGGGCGTAACCCATCCCCCAAAACACAGTGAGAATAAAATTACTTAGAACTGTGCCCAGCAAAATAAATGACATATAGTCGCCACTTCCGCTATAGGCGGCGAAGCCCAGGGCCTGCCCATTGGTGCTGAACGCCTTGCCCATAAAATAGACCGGAGTTACCCAGATGATTGGCTGAAGAATGTTGGATACCGCGTTGAGTGGATACCGCCAGAAAACTTTCCAGTCCTTGCGCGCGATGACGAATAATGCTCGAAGTTGTGTCTGAATGCTTGGCTGTGAGAGAGAAGGTGTCTGCATATTAGTATTGTCCAATCGCACCGGTTCGGCGAGCACGGCGTTCCATCCATATAAAAGCGAAGTAACCAACTATAAGCCATACAATGCCGAATAAAACGAGCGGGGTCAAGTCTGGCAGGAGTTCGGTTACACCGGCGTTTGAAAATGCCGCAGCACGCATTCCATGAATTAGATAAGTGGGAGGAAGCCACATTGCAAACGATTGCATCCATCCCGGTAATAGGCTAATGGGAAAAGTAATGCCGCAGAAGATCATGACCAGTCCGCGAATGAGGAAGACGAACGCATTCGCTTCCTTTACCGTGATTACCAGACTTGCAAAAGCAAAACCCAGACCGTAAATGGATGGGACCGCAGCGAGCATGACCAGTAATATCATCCACACACTACCATTCAACTTCACACCAAAGAGGAAGCCAAACTCCAGCGCAGTGATGCCTATGAACATCAGCATCGAAATGATCTGCGGACCCGTATGCCCGAGTAAATAGGAAAATCTCCATGTGGGGGAGAGCCAGTTGGATTCGAGTGTGCCGCGCATTTGTTCATTCCGTAATGAAAAGCCAACATCCCACAGGACAATGTTTTGCCACATCCAGACTGTTGTGCCGATCACGATGTAACCGATGAAGTCAGTGGCTCCGGTAGTTTGAGTGAAAACTTTCAATCCACTTCCATCAGGACCAGAGAGAGCCCGCCCCGTGAGGATGTACATCATCGGAAAGATCAACGGCCAGATAAAGAGCGCGATCATCCAACTGGGGTAGCGCATAAAGATGCGCCATTCGCGTTTCAGGATAGCCCCAAATGCGCGCAGGTCAGAAAGGAAGCCAGGCTGGCCCAGCGAACGAGAAGGAAGAGAAGTTTCCATGCCGGACTCCTAATCTCGTAATGCCTTGCCTGTAAGGTGAATGAACACATCCTCGAGCGATGGTTTGACAATGTTCATGTTGACCAAGCGTGTGCCGTTGCCACTGATGTGTTCTACAATACGCGGGATGGCTGCGCGGCTGTTATGTGCCTGCATGTTGACTTCCCACAAATCGGCTTCGCCTTCTTGTCGCGAAATCAGATTCTCTATGCCCGAGATGCTCTTGAGCTTATCCGCGATTTCCTCATGCCAGCCTGTCACCTCGAGGCGGATCATTTCTTTTTGTTCAATGCGTTGCTTTAGCCCTTCGGGCGTATCCAGCGCGATGACTTTGCCTGAATCAATAATCCCGATTCGATCTGAGAGTTGGTCTGCCTCTTCCATATAATGAGTTGTCAACAGGATAGTGTGTCCCTCCTGCTTAAGTTCTGCGATCAGTTCCCTTAAACGGCGGGCCGCCTGGGGGTCCAGACCGAGCGTGGGTTCATCCAAAAGAAGAATGGGTGGACGAGCGAGCAAGGCTTTGGCGATTGCCACACGCTGGCGCATCCCTGTTGAATATTTTTCGACGAGTTCATTGGCACGATCTTTGAGTTCCATCCGCTCGATGAGCTCTTCAACGCGTTTTTTCGCGATGTTTTGAGGGATGTGGTATAGCGCAGCAAAGTATTCGAGATTTTCGCGTCCGCTGAGCTTCCAGTAAATGCTGCGTTCTCCCGCCAGCAAGGTACCCAGACTACGACGCACATCGTTCGCCTGTTTGACGATATCGAACCCGTTGACACGCGCGGTGCCACTCGTTGGTTCAAGCAATGTGCACAACATGCGAATCGTTGTAGATTTCCCGGCACCGTTTGGACCCAGTAGGCCAAAAATCTCACCGCGCTGGATCTGCAAATCTACGCCATTTACAGCAGTAAACGTGGCTTTTGGTTCTTTCCTACCAAAAGGCCAGCGCCTGCGCTTTTTACTACCTTCCTCCTCTCTGCTCCCCTCCCCTTGCGCTGCATCCCCATGGGCAGGGAGAGGGGAGGGTAGT
>DAINRK010000709.1:0-2423 GCA_036741855.1 Anaerolineales bacterium | reverse complement strand
TGGCCGGCGTATAGGTCCACCAATCTCTTATTTGAACATTTCTTGTTTGAAGTAATCCTGCCCAGCCTCCCAAAAAGACGCCAATCAACATACTTTTGACGGCAACATGCCCAACAAGCTTTGCTTTGCTCTTATTTTCCATTTTGATGTCCTCTGTGCCTAGTAGCATTTAGCACTTTTACATCTTCTTGAAGGACCAAGCACCCGACTATGCGCCAGGTTGAAAACGTCTGCATAACATCTTAATAGCTTGCATTTGCCATAAATACTTCATAATTCGGTACTCCTCCACCTAATATGCAAAAACTGCGCTTTTGATCCTTTTTGCGGGACGCATACATATATGTAGTCCCCACATGGAAGTAAGCGCCAAACGGCACCAATCAATATCTTACTGATTTACTATTCCCAAGTCAACAGTTAAAGCTCATAAAACAGGCCGGACATCAAGCTTGCTCTACGCTAATTCAACCTCATTCCCCTATTATCTTGCCGCTCATAACGGTAAACCACCCTTAACCCTTCGGCCGCTAACCGTCACCGCGTGATTTCCCCAATGGGGGTGCAGCTTCTCTGTGTGAAAAACCGCTCGTGTGAGAGTTAATTAAGTGGGTCAGGTTTGATACCTGGCCTTATTTCTTGCTATTTGATGTAAAAAATACTTGACATTTAGTATGATTTATGTTACTATATGTAAACCATTCATTACTGGATGTAAACCTAAGCAGACAAACGAGGAAACCATGTCATTTCAGGAAAAAAACATTACTGTATCTCTGGCTAACTTCACGCTGATCCTGGGATTCTATTTGATCAGGGTGTTTCAAATGATCCAGAGTGGCAGTTTTAATTCGGCAAATGTATTTCGCCTTTGGGGGATCATCATCGCCCTGGCAGTTGTCGTAACAATCTTCGCCACGATTCTCACCCATATCCTCCTCGCCATTATTCATGCCATAAGAACAGGGGAAGAAAAATCGAATGTTGAGGATATCGAAGATGAGCGAGACAAGTTAATTGATTTGAGAGGCACAAAGCTCACTTATCTTGTGGCTTCCATCGGGAGTTTTCTGTCGATGCTGACGTTTGTATTTGGTCAGCCGCCGTTGGTGATGTTTACCCTGCTCATCTTCTTTGGAGTGCTGGCGCAGATTCTTGGCGACGTTTTACGCCTGGTTCTTTACCGCAGAGGGTTCTAAGATGGGCAAGAGTCGGATCAACAACAACATTCGGAAGTTGCGTTTTTTTCAGAATGAGATGACCCAGCAGGAGCTGGCTCAAAACGTTGGGGTCACGCGGCAGACCATCATTGCCATGGAACAGGGAAAATACTCCCCCTCTCTGGAATTGGCGTTTCGCATTGCGCTTGCGTTTGGAGTTCCACTAGAAGAAGTATTTTCTTACGAGTCCGAAACTGACAAGAACTAACCGGGAGAAATTCAATTGATAACTCAGACTGCAGAAATATCGCCACTTGTACGTGCAAGAGTCGCAGGAGCGTTGTATTTAGTTGCGAACATATTCGCCCCTTTCACTCTCCTTTATCTTCCATCCCGTTTTATTGTGCGCGGAGATGCGGCAGCAACAGCCAATAACGTTATCGCTTCTGAGTCGCTATTCCGCTTTGGTATCGTGGGCAATTTATTCACTTTCATAGCCAACATATTTTTGGCTCTGGCGCTATATCAATTGCTCAAAGTTGTTAACAAGAACATGGCTTCGCTGATGGTCATCTTATTCCTGGTGGGCGTCCCTATCGCGATGCTCAATGAGCTTAGCCAATTGGCGATCCTGCAGCTGTTAGGAGGCGCTGACTACTTGAAAGCCTACCCTACCGATCAGTTGCAAGCCTTGGCGTATCTATTACTTCGTTTGCACGACCAGGGACTTCTTATTGCTCATATTTTTTTTGGATTATGGCTGTTACCTATGGGTTATCTGGTCTTTAAATCTGGCTTTATTCCCAGGATTGTGGGAGTTCTATTGGTGATTGCAGGTGTCGGCTATGTAGTACAAAGTTTTGCGGCATTTCTCGGGTACAACGTGAATATTATTTTGTTTACGGGTTTGGGCGAACTGGTATTCCTATTATGGCTGTTGATTAAAGGTGTAAATGTAGAACAGTGGAAAAAACGTGCTCTTGAATCTACCTGATCTCACCGTGCCCTGCTGGGCCGCATCCGCATCCTATCAAATTTGGAGAAAACTCATGAAAGCGATTGTATACACAGAATACGGAACGCCAGATCAGCAACACCATTCGGAAATTGCGTTTTTTCAGAATGAGAGGAAGTATTTTCTTACGATTTGGAGGATGAGACAATGAAGTAAAGTTCTTCCGTTTTTTTTCAAAAGCAATCCATTGGTCGAGTGCCGAAGGCGTACCGAGACCAAAAGTACCACTCTAAAAAAAGATTTGCTGG
>DAINRK010000708.1:0-2423 GCA_036741855.1 Anaerolineales bacterium | reverse complement strand
ATGCAATGACATCCGACCCATCGCAGTTAAAAAAATCACTGCCACCTCCGAGAAGCCCCGTAGGAGATAGGATCAAGCCCGTGATGAGAAAAGCATTCAAAGCGAAGAAACCGAGCTTTCGACCCGCGGCCTGCCCACCGTTGATACGGCGATACATCAACCAAAGCGCGATCCCGCCAATCACCAGAACAAACATACCTGCCAACAAAACAAACGAGGTCCTGAACAACAAAAGCGGAGATAATCCCGTTCTAAATAGCAACGCGTTCCATAAATAAACCTTATCGAGCCGTTCGATCATCGCCCTTGCAAAATCTGCGCTCAGGTCCTCGTGTGAGCTAAACCCAATCCCTAGAACCAACAAAGTGATCACTGCAAAAATGATCGCGCGCCTGAACGGAGTCAATTCTTTCAATATGAAGGGCAATGCAATCACCAACAACATCAATCCAAGAACATCAAAATATCCCACATATAAAAGAATACAGGAAATACAAAACTCACCGAAAAATGCTGCCTGAATATGTGACACATACAGAACAACCAGCAATACACTCAAAAAGATGGCAGCACGCATCCGTTCTGTAAATGGACGCATTCCTTGAAACGGCCACAACAACCAGACCGTCAACGCGCTGACAAGGGCCACAAAATGAAGCCTGAAGGTTAGCAAGAAATACAGGATCATCCTATATAAATTTGATTCCTCAGGTTCTGGAATAGCCTCTACTACTCCCGGGCTTGGCATCTGCCAGGGGCTCATAAACTGTGCAAGAAAACCGGGAACGCGGGTCGCCCAGAACTTCAGATTGTCCGGGAAGTAAAACGCATTGCCACCTAAAAATAAGAGTCCAGCACAAAGCGCCGCAAGAAAGCCCGTCTTCCATCCATGTTGCCAGAAGATATAAAGAAAAAGGATGGGTGGGACAAAAGCCATGTTCTCACGCGTCAAGACGAGGGGCGCGGTGAGTGAAGCGCCGAGCAATATCTGCCAAAGCGGACGCTTTTCGCCAACGGTTAAAACCACAATCCAGACGAGCATCGCGGCAATCGGTCCCTCCGAGAGCACCAGCGTATGGACTTTTATCTCAGCGGGGTTGAGCGCCATGACCCAGACCACACCCACTGCCCACCAAAGATTTCCCCAACGCCTCGCAAAGACCCAAAGCCCCAGCAATGTGAACAGGCTGAGAAAGATCATAAAGTAACGCCCGGTTTCCAGGCCAGGCCCGAACCATTTTTGAATGTAGCCGGGAATTAGAAACGAAAGGATTGCGTGATTGGTCCAGACGCCGTAGTCAGCAAAAGGAGTCTGCAAACCGTTGACGAACAGGTACCCCTTATAAAGATATAAGCCCTCATCCAGGAAGGATGTTTTTGTATGCGCGATCAGAACTGCGTGGAATACATAAACGAATCCACCTACGAGCGCAAGCACATAAGGTAACCACGGGATTGAAATAATTTTTCTTATAATAGCCGAAACGTTTTGCATCGTTACTTCTTTATTAATTCAAGGCACAGTCAGTATTACTGAGTCACGATCTCGCTTGCCCACTCACGTTCGGCGTTATACCATTCCACCAGTTTCTCGATTCCCGCGCGCATATTGAACTGTGGCTCCCATCCGAGCAGTTCACCGGCCTTCGTCACATCGGCCCAATTTGAGCGCATATCTGCCGGGTCCGGCGGACCATATTCCACTACGGCTTTTTTACCTACCACATCCTCAATCAACTTGATTAAATCGTTTATCGTGATGACTTCGTGCCCGCCAAGATTGATGATTTCATAGCCAACCGGCTTAAGTGCCAGGATCACACCGCGAGCGATATCGTCAATATACGTAAAGCCGCGTGATTGTTCCCCATCACCGTTCACGCGGACGGGACGTCCCTCACTGATCCACTGCACAAAACGGAAAATAGAAAGGTCTGGGCGGCCGGCCGGCCCATAGACTGTAAAGAAGCGGACTACCGTTACGTCAATACCATGCAAATGATGGTACGCGTGCGCCATAGCTTCCGCGCCCTTTTTGCTCGCGGCATACGGCTGAAGAGGTTCACTGCTGGATGCAGACTCAGGAGTCGGGTAAGGAGGGTTTTCTCCATAGATACTCGACGTGGAGGCAACCACAAATTTTCCAGTTCCCGTATGGCGGCACAGTTCAAGCATATTAAGTGTGCCAGTCACATTGCTATCAACATAAATCCATGGATTATTGACGCTGGCGCGTACACCTGCCCATGCTGCCAGGTTAATCACACCATCGAATTTTTCGCCTTTGAATTTTTCAATGATCGTTTTATCGGCTATATCAAGTTTATGAAACATAAACCCATTCAGCGTTTGTAATCGTTTCAGACGATACTCCTTCATGCGCAAATCGTACGCATGGCTGATATTGTCAACGCCGATTACTG
>DAINRK010000707.1:0-2428 GCA_036741855.1 Anaerolineales bacterium | reverse complement strand
CGTGTCATCTCCTACCAGCGTCCAGAGACATCGGGTTTCTAAGTCTGTCAGTGAAACTGACCTCATCGCTTCTGGTTATGATGCAGTTGCAGGCGTGTATGATTCCCAGTTAGCACCAGCGCACTGGATTCGAGAGCAGCTGTGGGAAAGGATGGATTTGTTATTTCCAAGAGGTGCGCGCGTATTGGATGTGACGGCTGGTACAGGCCTGGATACTTTGCATCTGGTAGAACAGGGTGTTCAAGTTGTTGCGTGCGATATTTCCTCTGCGATGCTTGCTCAACTCCATCTCAAAAATTCAAATATTGAAACTTGTATCGCTGATTTCAATAAGCTGGATTTGAGCAGAGAATTTGACGGAGTCATTAGCACATTTGCGGGGTTGAACACGTCACGAGATTTGCGTCCGTTTGCAAAAAACGCGGCTCGATTATTGCGACCTGGTGGAATCCTGTTTGTCCATCTTCTAAATCGGTGGCCGTTTCTAGATATTGCTCGAGATTTCATCAGCTTGCGTTGGTCCAATTTTTGGCGAGCCATAGTTTCAACAAGGCGCGAAGTCTCTATTGGAGACGTCCTAATTCCTCATTATCTTTATTCGCCTCTTTCTTTATATCGTCGCGTGTTTGCAATGTATTTTCGATTAAATCGAATCGATGGGCAGGGGATTTTCCGACCTGTCTACGGCAATTGGGGAAAGAGGTTAGCTTGGCCGGAAATGAAATTGGCTTCTAAATTCCCTTTTCATTCGTCGGGCGTTTTCTTTTCGGTAGAGATGATACGTGTTTGACGTAGTAAGAGTCATCAAGCGCTTGTGGGCGCCAACGCTGCTGGGTATTAGTTTGCTGATCTTTCTAACCCGTACGGTATTGCCCTCATCAAAAATGATTACACATGGTTTTGCAGCCTATTACACGGCCTCTCGCCTCGTTTTAGAGAATCGTGGGGGATCGATCTTTTATGACGACAAAGCTTTTCAAGCTGAAGTTGAGGAGAAAACCTCTGGACAAGCGTCTGATATATTTTGGGCGAATCCTCCAACGATGGCCCTGATGTTCATACCTTTGGCAGCATTTTCGGTTGGCGATGCACGCTTCGTTTGGACATTCTTATCATTGATATTACTTATTCTTGCGGTGACAATCTCTGGTCTTGTGATTTTCACATCGCCATTTCGTGAGCATGAGTTTTATTTGTCAGCATCAATATTTTTTCTTTCCGCGCCAGTCGCAAAAAATTTTGAGTTGGGACAGGTATATATATTTCTGCTATTCCTTTATGCCAGCGCTCTTTTGGCATTACACTTCAAATTGGATTGGCTGGCCGGGTTTCTTCTGGCGATGGCTCTGGCACTGAAGGCCAGTGGATTACCTTTATTAGTTCTGCTCGCCCTGCGTGGGAAGTGGGGGATGATTATGTGGACATTCCTTGCTTTGGCTGGTTTGACATTCTTATCTATACCTCTGGTTGGTAATTCCACCTGGCTTACTTACCTGTTCAGTGTACTGCCTAAGTTCCTGGCTGATCCTGTAATCGCCGTCACTGCTTATCAGACTGTGCCTGGCTTTGTTCGACACCTGTTCACGTACGACCCGGTTTGGAACCCAACGCCATTGCTCGATTGGCCAACCTTTGCATCACTTGTTAGCGTGTTTCTAACAGTTGCCCTCATAGGTATCGCTGGCTGGTATTCCCGACGAACTTCCTTAGAATGGACTTTCTGTATTGGGCTCCTTCTTAGTCTGATCCTAGTCCCCGTGGCTGAACAACATCATTATGCAGTATTGTTTCCTGTTTTTCTTTTGGCAGTTAATTCCCCAAGTGTTCCCAAATGGCTTTTGTTTATTGCTGCCGCGTTAATTGCGTCGCCGTTAGAATATATGAACAGCGACCTGACTTCAGGATGGCGGGCGTTACTTGCTTATCCGCGACTTTACGGGGCAATCTTATTATTCTTCCTGTTGCAATGGCATCAAGTCGATTTTGTATCGCAAGATTCTCAGACAATAAATATCGATGCGCTCTCTCGCGCCCAATAGCCTGATCCTGACTGCGTCGAACCTTTTCAGTGCTGTATTGGGATTCTCTCTGTCACTTATTATAGGGCGCGGATTAGGAGAGTCCAGCTTTGGTATCTGGGTATTTAGTTTGGCGTGGGCCTCGATCTTAACCATGATCTGTGAATTCGGATTGAACAGTTTCATTACTCGTGAAGCAGCCCGTATTCCAGAAAAATTAAATCGCCTTTTGCTACTCTCGTTAGTCATAAAATTAGTCCTTGTTTCAATATCTGGAGCTGGTGTTTGGTATCTTGCTCCAATCCTGGCGCTGGATTCATCATCTTCTGCAGCACTAAGGGTATCAATACTTATTGCTGTTCTTGCTCTTGCCTATGGTTCATTCACGGCCATATTTAGGTCGGCTGGAT
>DAINRK010000706.1:0-2430 GCA_036741855.1 Anaerolineales bacterium | reverse complement strand
TTTCTGCCAACTCGTCTGCGCTGGCTGAACGCGAGTTGATTACCAGCTTTGCGCCACGTCGGCCGAATTCCAGTGCCAGCGCCTTGCCCAGCCCGCGCGAGGCGCCCGTAACAAGACAAACTCTATTATTCATATCATTCATGTTACACCGTATGTTATTCTAACGTTGTGACTGGCTTTTTCCTTACAGCTTTCCGCAATGCCTCTATAAAGCAGAATATTCTTGTCTGATCTCTTTGCGTGATTGTACAACAAAAATACCTCCTCAACTCCTATGCGGATCTGGGGAGGTTTACTTCCGCCTTGAGGTATTGAACTCAAGCCACTCGTTTCAGCGTTGCTTCCACATGATGTGCAGCGCTGGGAACGGCAGTCGTGCCCATGTCCTGGGTGTAGTGCAAGCTGTCGCCGTCGAGGGTGAACGTCCTACTTGTTTCTATCATGCGGGAATCATTGAGGAAGGCCGCGCTCCCAAGGCGGAGAATCAGTCCTGTCTCTGTCTGCTCAAGAGAGCCAATCAGTCTCTCCAGCCTTCCGCCACCTTGTACATTGACCAGCTCGACCTGCCCATCTGGCAGCAGGCGGATAAATCCGCTTTCCCAGTGTGATGGCCTGTAGTCGGCCTCTGGTGAGTTACGCCGCCGCGTCTTCTGTTCGTAGTGCACGAATGGACGATTATCTGTAGAGAACCGCAGCGTTTCAAGATACTCAAACGGTTCGATTGTAGGAAATTCACCTTGCCCCGATCCTGACCATTCGCCGACGAGCAATTGCAAGATGTTATGGTCGTTCATTCTATCTCCAGTTATTATCCATATTTCATCACGCGCCGATCAATAAGGCATGCTTTCTCTGGTTGTGTTTTCGGGCATTTCTGTCCTCCTTCCCAAAGAGAATCAGTATAGCGAAATCCTCCCGTAAATACAATACCTAAAAATCAAACCCAAATTTTTCAAAGGATTGCATTCCCAGTTCAGTTGGGAATGTTACACTGCGCGGCACAACGACGAAAAAAAGTTGTTCATCTTTTTTGAAGACTTTCTCACCAATTGGTGGATCTTTTACCTAATTAAAATCCCACCAGCGTGTCAGGAAATGACTGATGCTCAATTTCCGTTTGATGATCTAGCAGATCGCAGGAGGAATACACAATATTACACCTGCCCTTGTGCTGATTGAAAGTTTTTAGGATGTTGGGTTACGTTGACACTTCTTGGCGGGAAGTTGGTGATTCAACAGTTCGATTAATGATGCAGATTTAATCTTCATCTCATGCTACTTTATAGTATCTATACAATAATGTATTACAGCATAACAGTACAGAGTAGGCATCGTTAGATAGATAAGGTTTCCTCGAATAGGTGCGTAAGTCGTCAGCAATAAATCACACTTAATGAAAATCTCACAAACTGGCGCACCTCCGTTGAGGAATGGCAGATTCAAAAACCGCCCAAATAGAAGGAGAAAATTATGAAAACCAATGGTGAATTCGAGAACATCGAACATGTCAGTCACACGAAATCCGTCCTGGCAGGGCTGTTAGTTGGCGGGCTCGTAGGTGCTGGAACCATGCTGCTCTTTGCTCCACAAGCCGGAGAGCAGACACGCTCCGAACTGCAGGAAGGCGTTTCAAACCTGCGTGATCGCACCACAGAAAATGTAAAAGACAAGGTTACGCAAGTGAAATCCCGCGCGAATCAGATAAAATCTGATGTCCAGGTGAAGGCTGAAGAACTTCAACATCAAGGAAAGGATATCCTTGCCAAACAGTTGGATCGAGTCTCCCATGCGGCCGAAGCTGGGAAGAAAGCAATTGAGCGATCCTAAAACAATAAAGCAATAACAGGTGTTTGGCTAATCCAACCCTCTTCCATTCACTGCAATTACGAGAATGGAAGAGGGTTAATTTTGTGATTGATAATTTTTCGTAGAACTGGGGGTTGAGATGCACAGGGTTAAATCATACGCGGCAACAATTCCGCATATAATCATGACAATTCTAAAATTCATTCAACCGGAAAGGGAGTGACCATGTCGCTTGAAGAGAACAAAAATATTGTCCGCCGTTATCAGGAGGCCTACAATAGCAACGACCTCGATGCTTTGGATGCAGTGGTGGCAGTGGACGTGCTCACACCCAAGATCATGCCAGGTATGTCATCTGGTCTCGAAGGCGCGAAAGCTGTTCATCGAACAAGCCTGCTAGGAATGCCCGACTTTCACACAACGATCGATGACCTGATTGCGGAAGGCGATAAAGTTGTCGCGCGCGTAACGATGACAGGCACTCACACCGGTGACTTTTGGGGTTTTCCCGCTACGGGTAATAAAGTCACGTTCACTGGTATTTACATCGCTCGCATCGAGAATGGAAAGATCGGCGTAACTTGGGGTGAAGCGGACGGAATCAGCGTGATGCAGCAAATTGGA
>DAINRK010000705.1:0-2432 GCA_036741855.1 Anaerolineales bacterium | reverse complement strand
GGCTACGATTTTCTCCCTGGTGTTTTGACATTGCAGATAGGTTCGTGCGTAGCGTTCAAACGCCAGCTGAGCATGGCCCGCATGAATATTGCCAGTTGCCTCCGCCGCGTTCACATAGACGCGCCAGCGAACTTGCCATGCACAGACGGGACACTTCAGTAGTTCGGCCGGCTTCCTGGTTTTGCGTTGGAGGATGGTTGCGATTCCATCAACGGCACATCGTTGGCAGGTGACTCGTCCGGTTTGAACAGCTTCTGTAAATTCGAGGATGCTTTCGCAACGAAGATAGAGGCTCCAACCTACTTCATCGACCAGTTCATCCTCACAAATCCCTTGTGATTCTCTTAAGTACAGCTGCCTGATCTTAGAAAGGCTTACTCTTGGAGCCCAATGCATATCAGAGCGATTATTTATTGGCACGAGAATTATCCTATTAGACAAAGACAACAATGCTTCGCTGTTATGAGGACTGGCCACCCAACGGTGTGCGGTACCCGTTGGCGGGTGGGAGGAGACAGCGCTACTTTGACGGAGCCAATTTCAAGCCCAAAAAACTGCTGGAAAACGCGCAGACTTCCAAGACAGTTGCTAGTATCATGAAAAGAGGACATGGCAGATCGATGTCGGGTAGGTCCAGCAGAGACCGTCGTGCAGCAGGATCGCCATGTCCATCTCTCATGAGCCCGAACAGTTGAAGGGTCTTGAGACCGAATACTAGCCCGGGCATACCTCCATTATACGGAGAGGAGGAACTGATGGCAACTAGTAGCTGCACGCTGTGTTAGGCATGAATTGTGGATAGACTGTATTCTTTCGACTTTGATGGTGCAAGGAGACAATCCCAGCTATGCTGCAGCTGTTGTTTTGATTATCTTTCCGAGCAAATCGCGCTTAAGCCCGCGAAAGAAAAATTTAGGGTGTGGAGTCGGGCGCTCGGCGGGGTCAATGGCTCGATGGATATAGCGGAGGAAACCCGCCTGATATTCTGGGTCTGTTAGTGTCCAGCGAATAACCGTGTTGATAATGAACGGCGGTGGCTCGCTATAGATTTCTTCTTTGATCCGTCCCACGGTTTGCAAGAACATCGGATGAGTTTCTTTCCAAAGTTCATCTTGATAAAACTTCATTGACTCTTCCCAGGAACAACTCTCTAGTTTCCACTTATGAATCGCCTCAGCCAGGATTTTCGTACCGAGGAGGGCATCATAGATGCCTTGCCCATCAATGGGATCTTTGTAATGTACAGCATCTCCTGCTAACGCCCAGCCAGCGCCGTATGGTGTCCTGTAGCCGTTTTGAATGCCTTTTACACCCACAATATTAGTGACCTTTCGGGCATTTTTGAGCCGCTCCCAAACTTCAGGAATAGATTGCAAGCCCTCCAGGTAGTTGCTTTCCAACTTCTGCGGCCCAAAACTAGCTTTGTCCATTGTGAAGTAATCAGAGACAATGTATTTCCTTGTATCGATTGGAATTAGAATAATAGCGAAGCCTTTGGCTGTGTTGTAAAAACCAAATGTGTGTAGATGGTCAGGAGAAATCGGCTCGACGTTCTCCCACTCAGCATGATAAGATGCTCCGATATATTCATTGCGCTCTTCTACGATTTTCGCGCCGACTGCACGTGCTATGAAGCTAAAACGCCCATCCGCCCCAATGACAATATCCGCCGTGACGCGAACTTCTTTGCCAGTACTATCCTTGCCAATAATTCCTATAACGTCCCCATTTTCTTCCAGAATACCGATTGCTGAGAAATTGGAATATGCAGTCACGTTAGGCGTCTTCGAGGCTCGATCCCATAGCACCGCATCGCAACGATTGCGATCAATCCCGTAAGCATAGTTGCGGTCAATTTTCATGAGTTCTGTTGGTATGAATATTTGAAAATGACCGAGAAAAGTCAAAGCATATTCCTTAATAATCCCATCAGGGTGGGTATATTCTTTTTCATCGAATCCCAGTTCATCTAATAGACGCATCGTTCCGGCATGGATAATTGGGCTGCTGGGAACCTGTGGCAGACTGGGAAAATGAGCGCGGTCAATTAGCAAAACCTTGAGATTTTGTTTTGCGAGGTGCAGAGCCAAACTGGAACCCGCAATTCGTCCCCCCACAATAATTGCATCATAGTGGTTAGTCATTTTGTTTTCCTTCTTGCCTAATTTAAGATAAGACCTATCGGATTGACCTGCCAAGGCAAAGCACAAAAGAAAAGCAACATAATTATGTAAGAAGCGTTGCCCAACGCTGTGTTGGGCAGCCTTTATGAGTGAAGACTCTCTCACTGAAACAACCCATTACTCCCGTGACGCAATAATTCTAACGATCACATACAACCAACCGGTGATAAGCCTAAAGGTGTAAAGAAAAAGGCAAAAGCTAGAATAATCATCACAAAAATTAGAACGATTCTAACCACTCTTTGTAGG
>DAINRK010000704.1:0-2434 GCA_036741855.1 Anaerolineales bacterium | reverse complement strand
CATCATCTTCGAGCATTGTCACCATTATGATGCCCAGATTTGGATGAGTGCTCAGGATACGTCGCGTCGCTTCAATACCATTGACGCCGGGCATGTTTATATCCATGAGGACGACATCGGGCTGAGTCGCTTCCACCTGTTTGATCGCTGCCTCGCCATCTGCGGCTTCGCCCGCTATCTCAATATCGGGTAGTGCGCCGAATAAAGCGCGCAACCCTTCGCGAAATAAAGCATGGTCATCAGCAATGAGAATACGAATCGCGTCCATAGAAAAGTCCTTTATTGTATTTAGTTTTAGGGATGGAAAATCACAGGGTAAAGTTGCAATCATCAGTTGAAAAATATGTTCGGGCCGGCTCAAATTCTTGAGTCTCCATTTCCCCAGATCACTTAACTCGACGCCTGCTGGCAGATCATCATAAACGAGCTCTTGCGTAGCGAATGAGATCAATACCTGTCCTCCACACCCGGCAGACATTAGCCGCTGGGCACGGGTAAGAGTAATATATCCAGCATATGTGCCATCCGCCGCTTGGACTTCGGCCTTCCCGGAGTGAATGCCCATCCGCACTTTGATTTTTGCGACATTCCATTTTTCAGCATGAAGATCGATTTGCGACCGTACGGCAGCACGGATCGCATCGCCAGCGATATCGAACGCTGCGCAATATGCGTCGCCAATTACCTGAAAGACATAACCATTGTTGGACTCGATGGCCTCTCGCAAAATCTGATTGTGTCGCGCGTGTGCCCCGAGCATTTCCTGTGGATGCTGTTCCCAAAGTTTTGTGCTGTCTTCAATATCCGTGAATAGAAACGTGACTGTACCTGATGGATAGTTGGAACTCATGACTGATCCTCCAGAAGCAATGCTGACCTAAACTAAGATTAAAGGTAACTTCACGCAAACACTCGTGCCGTTGGCCGTCAGAGACTCGATGACGTAACTGCCGCCCAATTCTTCCGCGCGTTCACGCATCGAGCGCAGTCCAACACCGGCTTGCAGGTCATGAGGCAAGCCAATGCCGTCGTCGACAATTTCAAGTTCAAGAATGGGACCTGATCCATTCTGATTGAGTTTGAATCGGATCACACAATGCTTTGCCTGTGCATGGCGGATGACGTTGGTCAACGCTTCGAGCACGATGCGATAGGCAGCGACTTCCACTGCGGCGGGCAGAGGAGGAAGACCAATGGGCATTTCACCGACTTCGATTTGCAATCCACTGCTTTGACCATTCAATACATGAGCGCGTATCGCTTCTGCCAGCCCGCGCTCATCCAGCACCGGAGGACGCAAGCCATACACCAGGCGGCGGACTTCATTGACTGTTTCTCGATTTTGCGCCATCACCTGATCAAGCAAGGATTCAACCGAATCAGGATCACGCCTTAGCAACTGTTTTGCTGCAGCGAGTTTCAATCCCAGACTAGCCAGTGCGGGTCCCAGTCCATCGTGCAGATCGCGGCGAAGGCGGCGACGTTCCTCCTCTACCGCTGCAACCAGTCGCTGGTGGGCTTCTTGCAATTGCTTGTCCTTTTCAATGAGGTTTCGATGCACGGCTAAATTTTTATCAATTTCCGCCTTCCAAATGGCCTTGATCATCGTATATGCAAGCAACGGGTGACGTTGCAACCATTCCGTGAAATGGTTGCGGCTCAGACTTAATAGAACCGTATCCTCGCGAGCGCGAACGCTCGCAGTCCGACGGCTATCTGAAAGGATCAGACCCACCTCGCCAAGATACTCGCCTTCACTTAATAAGCTGACGACTAACTCATCGATGGTATTAAGCCCGGTAATAACTTCAATGATGCCGCTGGACACAACAAATAGATGGTCGCCCGCGTCTCCCTCGCGAAACAGGATTTCCCCTGATTTCAAATTGACCACATCTAATACTGACGCGAGGAGACCAAGTTCATCAGGCGGGACATCAGCAAAGAAAGGAATACGAGCAAGCAAATTTACAGACATGGTGACACCTTTGATTCCTGTTGGATTAATATAATATGCGAACTTACGCTTTCCTCTAGAAGCAAGACTGGCCTAGATGACGATTAATGGCATCTTTACGCAAACACGCGTGCCACTGCCAATTCCAGACTCCATGACGCAAGAGCCGCCTACTTCTTCTGCGCGCTCACGCATCGAACGCGTGCCTACACCAGCTCGGGGCGTACGCGGCAATCCAATTCCATCGTCAATAACTTCAATTTGAAGATTGCTGTTTGGTCCATTATGAGAAAGTGAGAATCGAATGGCACAATGTTTAGCTTGCGCATGCCGAATCACATTGGTAAGCGCCTCCAACACAATCCAATAGGTCGCTACCTCTACTGCAGCAGACAAGGGAGGCAGACCTCTCGCTGGTTCTGCAATCTCAATCTGCACGGTGGCACTTTTATCCATCCCAGTCACGTGATCGCGGAT
>DAINRK010000703.1:0-2435 GCA_036741855.1 Anaerolineales bacterium | reverse complement strand
GACGCAAAATCGAGGACTTTTTTGCAAAGAGCAAAGAGGAACGCGGCGAGTTGTTAATGTCCGTTCGAGATTTGAACAAGGCAAACGTATTTTCTGGCATTAACTTTGACGTTTATCGGGGCGAGGTTTTGGGATTTGCTGGGTTGATCGGATCGCGGCGCACGGATGTCGGTCTGGCCCTTTTCGGAGTCGAGCCTGCTGATTCGGGAAACATCACCTTAAATGGCAAGGTGGAAAAAATCCGTTCTCCCGAGCAAGCGCTTCGCCTGGGAATCGCCTATATTACCGAAGACAGGCGCCAGATCGGGCTGACAATGCCCATGTCCATCTCCAGCAATATTTCGCTGCCTGTGCTGCATCGTTATCTATCGCGATTGGGTCTGATTCAAACGCGCGAAGAGGATGTGACCGCCAATCATTACAAGGATCGCCTCTCGATCCGTGCACCATCTATACACCATCCTGTTGGGATGCTCTCCGGAGGTAATCAGCAAAAGGTGATGTTGAGTAAATGGCTGAACACACGACCGCAAATTTTGATCTTCGACGAACCTACAAGAGGCATTGATGTTGCTGCAAAAGCAGAGGTGCATCAAATCATCAACGAACTTGCTGCCCAGGGATTAGGATTGATCCTGATTTCATCAGATATGCCAGAAGTGTTGGCGATGAGCGATCGCATCCTGGTAATGCGTGAAGGAAAACAAATGGGAATCTTCAGTCGAAAAGAGGCAACTCAGGAAACAATTTTAGCTGCCGCGATGGGTCAAAATAATGGCGCCACGGAGATGGCATGATGGACACGTTGAAACGGTACTTTCGTCCCGAGCAGCTTCGTGAACTGAGCCTGATCGTACTGATCGTGTTCATCTTTTTATTTTTCGGGTCTCAGATCGAAGGTTACTTCAGCCCGCGCATTTTCAACCGCGTTATGAATGATGTGGCAATTATTGCTGTCGTCGCCCTCGGACAGACCCTGGTTTTACTTACTCGCAACTACGACTTATCAGTCGGCTCGATTGTAGGTCTAACAGCATTTTTTATTGGCAAGCAACTAACGGATTTTGCCGGTATGCCGCCGGTCGTCGCGATGTTATTGGCAATCGCTGCGGGTGCCAGTTTAGGTTTGATCAACGGTCTGTTAGTTGCCTATGGTCGCATCCCATCCATTATCGTCACACTGGGTACGCTGGCAATCTACCGCGCAATTCTGGTGGCGTATCCGGGCAATAAGATGGTCCTGATTAATGACTTGCCGCAGTGGATCTCTGACCTTGGCAGTAAACAACTTTTTTCGATCGGTGAGTTTGGTATCAGACCGGTGGTAGCTGGCGCGTTTGTCATGTTCATCCTCTTTCAGCTAGCGACTTCATACTTGCGATTTGGCCGTCAGCTATATGCAATTGGATCAAACCCGGAAGCCGCCCGTATCGGTGGATTGCCTTCGCAAAAGATTGTATTCTCCGCTTTCGTATTATGCGGCGCAATTGCAGGGCTGGCTGGCTTTTTATACCTGGTGCGTTACGGCAATCTCAATACTGCAGCCGCGCAAGGAGTGGAGCTGGATTCAATAGCGGCCGCGGTGGTAGGCGGTGTCAGCACCAACGGTGGCAAAGGGACAGTTATGGGTACATTGCTCGGCGCTTTGATGATCAACTTGTTGCAGCAAAGCCTGTTGCGCTGGCTTGTGATCAGCAACTTCTGGGTGGAGGCACTGCTGGGCCTGCTGATTCTTCTTGCTGTCCTCATCGACTCGGTCATTATCAATCGTCTGAGCACTTTATGGAATCAGAGACGTATGGAAATTCAAGCTGAAGGTGAAACGAAAACAAGCGAGGAGAAGGAAAGCCATGCAGCGTAGATTGGAATGGATCAGAGGCTGGGAAGGCATTCTTCTCGTCCTTCTCATTGGGATTGTCATCTTCAATTCCTCGATGACACCTCACTACCTGCAAGTCCAAAACCAAATCAACTTATTTCAACTACATATCGAGAAGATCATCATTGCGTTGATCATGACTTTCATCATTATCAACGCTGAGATTGATATATCAGTTGCGTCAGTGATGGCACTGGCGGGCTGTGTAATGGGATATCTGTATGAAAAAGGTCTACCTTTCGAGTGGTGTGTTTTAGCGGGGCTTTTGACTGGCATGCTCACAGGAGCGTTCAATGGTTTCATGGTCGCCTATGCCAGGATGACATCATTGATCGTTACTCTTTCCGGCTTGATCGGATACCGAGGATTGGCACATGTGCTTTTGGAGAATCGCTCAGTAGGAAATTTTCCTGAATGGTTTGACCGCCTGGGGCAGAAGCCACTCATCGGTCCGTTCCCGTTCGCTTTGATCGTCTTTTTCGTTTTGTTAATTATCGCGCTGATCCTTCTTCAATGGTCTGGCGCGGGCCGCTATGTATTTGTCATCGGCAATAAT
>DAINRK010000702.1:0-2447 GCA_036741855.1 Anaerolineales bacterium | reverse complement strand
TCGCTCTCCCGCATCCAACATGGAGTGTGGTAGCGCGGGTTGCTGACAACCCACCAGCTTTCGATGTTTGCGCGTCCTACCAGTTCGACGCGCATCCCGGCCTTAATTGAGCTGACAACTTCATAGCTTGGGTCGGGGCCATTCCAGCAGAGCGTATCGCGTATCACAAGCGGATTCTGCGGGGTTGGCGTCTGTGTTGGAACTGCCGTGGAAGTGAGCGTCGGTGTTGGATTGAACATGGGAACAACAGTATTGGAAACAGTCATGCTTACTGCCGTAGTCACGACAAGGGCAGAAGTGATGACAATGACCTTGCCGGCAGTAACTCCAACAATGGATGGAAACAAAGACGGCATACTCAGCCAAAGCAATTTCAAGGCTCCTATCGTCGCAGTGGTAGTTAGAATTCCAAGCGAAATATTAATGTACTTCTTGTCTCCAACTAATTTCAATGACTTAATGCCAAACCGTTTAAAGTGATGGTCCCGATTTAATGCACGCGTCTTTAGTTCAAATGCTGTCAGTGCGGGCATATCCACAAAGACATGCACACTGCCGGCCGCTACGGCCACAACTTGTAAGCTGGATTGAGGCGTTCTTGCAAGTTTTGAAATAAACTCAATGAGTTGCTTTCGCTTTTCAGAGCCGAATGCATTTGGGTCAATTCCCTTGATAACCAGTTCAGCCTGCCGGACGAGTTGTTTCCCAGCAGGCTTTAATTGCTCCTTCAGAGTGTTGCTCAATCCACTCACCGCCTTGTCAAACCCCAGTAATTGAAGGTCCATGAACTGCAGGCCAGCCAGTTGATAACGGATCTCAGCCGGAAGTTTTACCTCATTGAATTTCATGACAAAGATATTTCGTCCAGAATCCTGAGCGAGATCGATTTCCTTGCGAACGTTATCAGAAGCTACGGAGTTGCATGAGAGCATTAAGATGAAAGCATCGCAGGTATCAATTGCTTCAACAATCTGTGTGCGCCACAGTTCACCGGCCTTAATCTCCTCGCGATCGATCCAAACCTCTAAGCCCTCCGCAGTCAGGCGCGCAACGATCTGGTCAACCGTTTTGCTATCCTTTCGAGAATAACTGACAAAAACGTGACTCATGGTAGAAACCTCTTACAGTGACTCTCATCGTCAGGGGTCAGATGGCCCTGAGATGTAAAAGTTCACAACCCATCCATACGCATCAGTTTCCGCGCGTGCCACACCGTGTAATGTGTGCATGCCAGGTTTCGGATTTGTCAGTACTACATCCCAATCTCTCATCGGCCGGAAGACTTCTCGAATGGGAGAGGGATGAGGCGCCAGGTCTGGCATAACGTAATCATATGTGCCGAAAGACTCCAGGTCCAACAGATGTCCATCCAGGTCCAGTTCCCATGTTAGCGTCGACCAATCCAAGGTTTGCAAAGCTTGATCTGCCACACCAAAAGTATGCCCTATTGCCAGTTCGGCTAATTGTGGGACCTGGCAATCCACACTTAGGATGCCATCGTTTTCTATAGCAGGCGGGCAGAAAGCCCAGAGTGGAGGCGTCTCTGCTGCACCAGTGGTAATGGTCATTCCGTCAATTACGTCACCCGGCTTGAGCATAGACTGTTCTGTAGATTGCGTTACAGGCTGGCACGCACTCACAACTGCCACCAATAAATTGAAACTCAACCACCAGAATTTCTTCATTTTGTTCTCCTAATCTTTTAAACGACGAAGATTCAAAAATTCCAATGCTGTCGGTCTATTTCATATTACGCAAGAAGCTTTTAGCTGTCATGAGAGTTGTCTCCTATTCATGCTCTCATTTTGGTCAAGCTTGAATCTCCTACAGAGATAGGGATATCGACCTACTTGGAACCAGTGCAGTACGGATAAAGCGCAGGTTCGAGGCACCTGACCTTATTAGCTGGCTACGAGATGCCAATCAGAATGCCCGCCAGAAACACAATCACACCGCCTACGACCACTTGAAAAGTTGCCGCCAGCATGGGCGTGTCCATGTAGCGGTTGCGAATCCAGGCAATGAGTAGCAGTTCCACAATGACAATCGCGGCCGCGAGCATAGAAGCAGTCAGGAAAGCCGGGATCAGAAAGGGTAGCGTATGGCCTAATGCACCCAGGAAGGTCATCAAGCCGCATATCGCGCCGCGTACCCAGGGACTACCGCGTCCACTCAACTTGCCGTCATCAGAGAGAGCCTCAGAGAAGCCCATGCTGATCCCAGCGCCCACGGCGGTGGCCAAGCCGACGAGGAAAGCTGTATGGCTATCCCGTGTGGCAAAGGCAGCCGCGAACAGAGGCGCCAGCGACGAAATGGAGCCGTCCATCAAGCCCGCCAGGCCTGGCTGGACCACGCTCAGTATGAAAGCCCGTTGTTGGTATGTGGTGGAAGTACCTACTGAATTAGTGATCACTTCATGCTCAATCATTTTGTTCTCCTTATTTCTA
>DAINRK010000701.1:0-2454 GCA_036741855.1 Anaerolineales bacterium | reverse complement strand
ACAAGGATACATCCTATTCCATCATAGTTGAAATCATTTACCACTGCACCATCCAAACTTACCAGGACTCTGGCAGGGAAGGTAATACGGTTTGGGAGATCGCAGGTCAATAACGATGTATTAACCGGATTCACAGCACATACAGTCTCCTGCTCAGAGATTTGAACCGTGACAACTTTGTTGGTTAAGTCCAAAGCTGGTTGTACCAATCTGAAACTGATCAAATCCACAGTTTGATCGCACATGGTCACGTTATTCGTGAGCAGAGGTGATGAAGCGATTGTGGTTTCGGTTACGGCTTCCAGGATGGGTGAAGCCTGTGCAGCCGGAGTTAAAGTTGGCGATGGAATTGGGACAAGCGTGGCTAAAGAGGTATTTGTAGTTGCAGGCGGGATCGTTGCAGTAGGTCCGGATGCCATGCTGCAAAACTGTGCATCCAGCTCTCCCTTTGAAGCAGAGTATAAATTTGATTCAGTGGAAAAATTTTCTGAGAACTCAGGTTGCCGTATGGTTCCATCCGGACAGGAATAGAAGCACTCTGCTCCCTCTCCGACAGAAAAAGCTCCATAATAATTCTGGCAGCTCAATCCATTCGGGGAAACAACTGGTCCACCCTGATCATACGTCTTGCACATTGTGACCAGAAACGCAGAAAACATAAGTAGGAGATATATCTTTTTAGGCATAAATTCCCATTATTCGTAATTAACGAGGCTGCTAAAGTAGTATTATGGCAGCCATTGTAATGTTCTAAGTGAAGTTTTGCCATAATACATATGGGTGGAGGCGAAATAACAAATGTTATACTTTCCGGGTGAGAGTAGCATTACAAATGAAACAGGAGTACAAAGAACAGGTTCATGAACATATCCTGAATAAGGACACCTTTGTGCGAGCTGTATTCAGCGGTGGACAAAAGGGATCGTCTCTGCCCTGGATCAAAGTTTTGGTGCGCGCGGTGGAGATCAAAGGCGATCTCAATTTGCAGTTCTCTTATTTTGACGAAAAAAAGGATATCACCAAGAATTATTCATTTGACGAAGCTTCATCCAAAGTGGATGAGCTTCTGGCGCTTCCTTTCAGGAATATTTTTGTAGAAAATACAACAGGCGGTCTTCAAGTCAATATATCGAAAAAGGGAAAAGCACTGGTGAATAAAGCCAAGCCCGCGGCTTCGGCTCCCCCTGCGGACCTGTCCCATGACCGCCAGAAAAGCAGATTGTTGACAGCCGAAAATGCAGAGCCGTTCTTAAAAGCAGTGGGCATCATGACAAAGGACGAGAAGATCAGGGCGGACATGCAAAAAAAGTTCAGGCAGATCAACGAGTTTCTACGTCTTTTGGATGAAACCGATTCATTTAATGATTTCAAAGAAAAGCCTGTTCATGTTGTGGATTTTGGCTGTGGAAATGCATATTTGACATTTGCGATTTATTATTATCTTCATGATATTTTGAATCTTGATGCACACGTTGTGGGCGTGGATATCAAAGCCGATCTGATCGAACGACATCAAGAGAAGGTGCAGTCATTGGGATGGAAACAATTGACATTTCATGCTGGAACGATAGCGGAGTTTCAGCCCGATGCTATACCTGATGTCGTCCTTGCTTTACATGCCTGTGACACTGCAACAGATGATGCCCTCGCCCAGGGCATTCGATGGAACAGCAAGTTGATCGTCTGTGCTCCGTGCTGCCAGCATGAACTGCAGGAGCAAATGTCGCATCTCCCCATGCCCACACAGCTTCTGCCCATATTTCACCATGGGATTTTATTTGAGCGCATGGGTGATATTCTTACCGATACGTTCCGGGCCACGATTTTGCGAATTATGGGCTATCGCACTGATGTAACGCAATTTGTTCCAATCGAACACACGGCGAAAAACCTGATGATCCGTGCCGTGAAAACGTCGCCTCCGGGAAGCCTCCGTTGGGTGGAAGAGTACGAAAATTTGAAAACGTTCTGGCAGGTGACACCTTACCTTGAACGATTATTACGTGAACCATATGCCCAATTTCTGTAACATTTATGCAGTAGTGAAATTGTCAAATAAAAAAATCCCCGAGATTTTCATCCCGGGGATTTTTCGATCTTGAGTCAGTCAATTAGCCGATGACGACTACGTTGCTAGCTTGCAGACCCTTGGGGCCCTGTTCAACATTGAACTCGACCTTCTGGCCTTCCTGCAGGTTCTTGAACCCCTCGCCTTGAATGGCTGAGAAGTGGACGAAGACATCGTCGCCGCTTTCGCGAGCGAGGAAGCCGTAGCCCTTTGTTCCATTGAACCACTTGACTGTACCATTGATACGTTCCGACATGTTTGCCTCCTTATGGCAAATAAAAAATATGGAGGGTACTCATTTTGTGTTGCATCGGAACCGCCTCAACGGCGATAAAACAAAGCGGCTCACGGACGATCCGTGAGCCAACCTGGTACTTCCAAAGCAA
>DAINRK010000700.1:0-2468 GCA_036741855.1 Anaerolineales bacterium | reverse complement strand
CAATCCAAAACTATCCTCAACGCGGGCGATGTAATCGCCGTGAAAATGAGTGATGATGGGCAGGTGATCGCCTTCCTTCGGCGTTCTGGAGTTCAGTTGGCAGAGAACGAATGGCGTGAGCAATCCGCTCTTTGGGCAATTGACCAGAATGGAGCCAATCCGCGAGAGCTCATCTCGGCAGAGAGTTTGCGTCAGCGACTTAATGCGGCGGAAAGAGATTCCACGAACATCCCTCAAATGGAGTGGATTTCCGGGACACATCAACTGCTCTTTACCGGCTGGACATACTTCGTTCAGGCAGAAGGTGAATCACATGCCATACCACAAGGGCTCTATCTGGTTGATGCAGATGCCGTTACAGACAAGGAGCTGGTTCCCGCGGGAAGCAATCTGCGATTTGTGCCTTCACCGGATGGCCGGCAGATCGCATTGATGTCCACCAATGGACTGAGCTTTATCAATGTGGATGGAAGCAACCTTCGCTCAAACGTTTTGACTTATCCTCAAGTTGGTCTTACCGCCCCGCTTTTCCCCACAGGCGTTTGGACTGGAGATTCCAGTGCCTTTGTAATTACCGGCTCTCTCGAAAATGATCCCGGATATAACATTAACTTTACTGTTTGGCGCGTGCCTGTGGATGGCTCCTCTCCTGAGTCATTAGCGACAGTCACGAAAAGTGACCCTCGCTCGGCAACCTTCTCTCCTGATGGAACACGCATGGCCTTTCTTCAGCCTACAGATGGCCAGCCTCCCACAATCGCCGGATGGTTCGTCACTGCCCTGGCTGGGAATGCCCGCCCGCTCGCCATTCCATCGGACTTTGAAACCTGGATCGCCAGCCTGCATTGGTCACCTGCAGGCGATCCATTCACTGGCAACCTTAAGAAGCTTTGCCCGGAAGCCACGAGCAACTCAGATATATGTGATGATCGCATTCACTTTGACGGAACGGTCGCAGCCGTCCATTGGATCGACGGCAACCGCGTATTGATCCTGACCCAGAACCCCTCTGTCTTGTTCCTGGGCAAAATGGATTTCACGGGCAACATGGATGGCATAACGATACCCATCGCGACATGGCCAGTAAATGACTGGGTTAACCTGAAGAGTTTCACAACTGCAAAAGTTATTCGATAGAGCAGAAAGGCTACTAGACTTCGGAAGTCTTTCGGTTGCAGGGTTCAGACAAATCGAGCAGACTTCCGAAGTTTGAGCGGGGAAATCTTGTTATGATTTTGTATTTGCGTGAGCAGGGGGTTTCCTGTATCCTCATCGTAGAGGCAAAATAATGGATGACTACAAGAGCATAGGCATATACCTTGAAAAGGAAGAAAAGGAACGAGTGGATACATTTCTGATCCATATCGATCACTTGTTCAGGCTGACACTCTCGGAAAAACAGCGAAAAATCTACGATGCGTACAAGGCCGCTCAAATATTCAAAGATAACGGTATGACCGTAAAGGGCTATCTGGAGTTCATCCGTGTGACCAGGGAACTGACCGGCTTAACAGGCATCCCATTTTCCCTGGAAGCCGATCATGCGGGTCTTGAGTCACAGGATGATTGGGATGCTGTTGTGACCAAAGCATTTAAGGCCGCAAAGAGTGAGCAAAATCGAAAGAAACGAAAAATAGACAAATCGGGGAAATGATCGAAGAGCAAGGATCAAAACATAGCTGACAAAATGGTCTGACCGCCCGTAGATAATGGCGCAACGCAAGTGTGCGACGGTGACCTCAGCCATAACTCATTCAATGGTCATGCTCAGGTGAACGCCCTGAAACCAGTTACTCTATAAGATTTCCGGAAATCTACTGGGAATTTTCTTCTTAATCGGGAAGTCCTGAAAAAGCCACATGAAAATACCGTAATTTGAATCAAATCTGCGTTTATGTGAATGACAGAAGTTTGAAACAAATTTGCTTTCGCCGTTTCAGGAGTACATGACCATGATCGCTGATGAAATTCTCGCGCCACAAACACTTCCTAAGGAAGATGATTTAAGCTGGCCCCTGAAGATATTGATTGCTATTGACCAACTCGGCAATGCCATTGCTGATGGAAACCCGGATGTCACCATCTCTGCCCGAGTGGGTGAATTTTCACGGAGAGTGGACAAATACCAGCCATTTTGGAGGCTGCTCGAGGCGATCATCAATTTAGCCTTCCTGCCTGTGGATGGACCCGAGCATTGCTACAATGCATTTAAAAACGAACCTGGCGAAAAAGAAACCCAGGGAAATGACATTGCCAGGGCCATTCTTTGCCTGTTCGTGCTTGTTTTCTGTCCCATCATCTATATGGTGCTCAGAGTGGCCGTCATTCTTATTCCGGAATGGCGTTACGAGCCCAATCGATACGAAGTCCAACTTGCCGAGGTCTGAAACAAGAACGGTAAGAGGCTTATTAGGAATACAAAGACACTTTTATAGGTTGACTGATACTATGAATATCTTTACCTATAC
>DAINRK010000699.1:0-2474 GCA_036741855.1 Anaerolineales bacterium | reverse complement strand
GATGCGGAGTGGCTGCGTAGAAATCCAAAGGCTCGGGCGGAAGATCTAATGACCGCGTTTGCCGACTCATCCATCAAAGCGATTATTTCCACAATTGGCGGCGACGATTCCATTCGAATATTGCCTTATCTGGACTTGGATGTGATGCGGACAAACCCTAAGATCTTTTTGGGCTTCTCTGACACCACCATCACACATCTGGCTTGTTTCAAGGCAGGCCTGGTCTCATTTTATGGTCCGTCCATCATGGCAGGTTTTGCGGAAAATGGCGGGATGTTTCCGTTTACAGTTAACGCTGTGAGAAGCGCTCTTTTTTCATCTGCGCCTATTGGGGACCTCAAACCAAACACAAGCGGCTGGACAGTCGAGATGCTTGATTGGGGAAATCTGGAAAACCAATCGCGTAAACGTAAGCTCAATCCGTCTACTGAATGGAAGTACCTTCAAGGCAAGGGCATGTGGCAGGGACATTTAATCGGAGGCTGTCTGGAGGTCCTGGATTTTTTGCGAGGCACAGACTTTTGGCCCGAATCCTCAGCCTGGCAGGATGCCATCCTCTTTCTGGAAACGTCCGAGGAGGCACCTCCTCCAGGTTTACTGAAATCTATATTGCGAAGTTATGCTTCAATCGGGATTTTGAGGAACCTCTCAGGTATTTTATTTGGCCGTCCCGGTGGAAATATTTCCCCTGAGCAATTTAAGGAATATGATGAAGTCCTTTATCAGGTAGTCACTGAGGAAGAAGGGCTTTCAGATTTGCCGATCATCAGCCGCATGGATTTCGGTCATACGGATCCGATGTTTGTCTTGCCATATGGGGTAAAAGCTGAAATCAATTGTGAAACGCAACAGATTCGTATACTTGAAAGTGCAGTTGTTGATTAGCAATTTTGTTGAGAAGGAGTCTCTATGTTCAAGGTCCAAGGCATAGACCACATCGGGTTAGCGGTCAAAGATCGGTGGAGTGGTATCAGGAATTGTTTGGATTGGAACGCCTCTATGAAGATGTTTGGGGAAATTTTCCGGGCGTCGTTGGGATCGGAGATACTTCTGTAGCGTTTTTCCAGACCGATGATCCTGACGTTCCATTGCCTGCCGGTTTGCCCGTTCATCATCTCGCCTTCCGCGTAGACAGGTCCAACTTCATGGCGGCCCAGGAAACACTCCGGCAAAAGGGAATCGAGTTTGAGTTCCAGGAACATAAAATTGTACATTCGATATACTTTTATGATCCGGATAGCCATCTTATCGAACTCACCACTTATGACCTTTCAGATTTCAATAACGACCGATTAGGTCTGTGAATCTGGAAAAGCTTTTTCAAAAGCATATTTCGCGGCTTTGTATCCTTCATCGATTAGCTTCGCAGAGACGTCCCCATCATAATCAATGATCCGTTCCGCTCGAAGGAATTCCATGGGGGAAACAATAATTGGCTTAACAAGACGATAGTGATAAGGAGGTTTGCTCTCCTGTCGTTCGCGCAGCGCCAGGTCGTTGAAGGCGCGAATCATTTTCAGATTCTCGCGGAATGAGGCGAGCAACATCCAGTCGAGCATCCATGTAATGGCATCCCCAAAGGATTTGGGTTCGCTAACAGCATTATAAGGTGCCGGATCGCCGCTTTCCCACCAGGGCGTCATCATGACCACCACCACTTCAGCCGGCACATGTGTATCTTCGCCCATCATATCAATGGCTGCGCCAAGCGGGGTATTCGCTACCAGCGCGCCATCCCAATAAAAAGACTCTGTCTCGGCGTCGAATGTCCACGGGTAGACAAGTGGAATCGAACATGAAGCAAGGATACGGTCCGCTGTGATTCCTGAGAAGACATCGCGTCGCATCTCGCCACGTTTGTAATCCTTTACTTCACGATTACTGAACATCACGCGTTCACCGGTCCGCACTTTAGTAGCAGCGATGAGCAAAGCCTTTTCACTGGCAGCCAGCTGGTTTTCATCCAGACCGAAGCGAGTAAAGAGTGTTTTGCGCAGGGGACCCGTATCCAGCAGATTGATCCAATGTCCCACCAGCCTTTCAGCGATCCAGTTTGGGAGAAGTGGTAAAGGTGGCCAATACTCTTTCGGAATTGGGGAAGTTGCATCCTTTGGAGGAATCTGCGGAAGCTTTGTGTCCATCACCTCTTTGAAGATAGCGCGCGCCACCCAACGTGCAATACCGCGCATCCCTGGCGGGAGGCCTTGAATATCCTTCTCTTCAAGAGACTTCCACACTTCTACCAACTGATCAGCAGACATACCTTGTGCAATTGCCGCGCCATTTACTGCACCAATAGATGTGCCAACAATGATCTGCGGCTCCCAGCTGCCTGCATGATTCGAATTTACATTCACTTTATAGTTCTTCATCAAATACTTATACACTCCCGCGTGGAACGCGCCGCGTCCCCCGCCCCCTGAAAGAATGAGCGCCCGAACTGAATCAGCAGCCATGACCGCCTCCTTTAATAT
>DAINRK010000698.1:1770-2479 GCA_036741855.1 Anaerolineales bacterium | reverse complement strand
ATCTGGGGACCTCGGTTCAGTACCTATGTCGTGGCGAAACGCGATCTGGCGGTCTTTACCCTGGGCAGGCTGCCAGATGAATCGGGATCCTTGAAACGCATCAAGGATATCGCTGCTCAGTTGCAGTCAGCGCTCGCGGGCAGCCGAATGACTCAGGGCGCCGCAGCCCGCACAATGAAGGTGAAACATGCTAACTTGTTGCGCTACGCCGCGCCGACAGGAACTGTCCTGATTCGGTGGGACGGTTCTCGTCAACCTGAGATCTGGAACGTGCCTGCACCTGAAATGGACCGGCACGAGGCGCGCCTCGAACTTGCGCGGCGGTATTTGCGGGTATTCGGTCCTGCTACGCCCGAAACCTTCGCGACATGGGCCGGCATTGGGCTACTTTCTGGTATGGACACATTCAAAGCACTTGGCAAGTCATTGACGCAGGTGCATACGCCCATAGGCGAAGCATGGATCCTGAGCCGGGATGAAGCTCTGTTCCGCATGGCACCTGACGCCGCAGCTCCAGCCCGACTTTTGCCGAGCGGCGATACCTGGTTCTTACTACAAGGCGCCGACCGTGGACTCTTGGTAGCCAACGAGCGCCAACGCCGCGTGCTGTCGGGGTGGGAGCTCGCCATCACCAAGACCGGTGGCTACCTGTACTCCCGCGCCCTGCTCGCCGGGTTGTCGGCGTCGTTCCACTGGGTGGTCTTCACGG
>DAINRK010000698.1:0-1760 GCA_036741855.1 Anaerolineales bacterium | reverse complement strand
GTGGACATCCCGTGTCTGGCCGGGTGCCCTGCTCGTCGAAGGTGAGACTGTCGGCACTTGGCGCCGCGCGGGGCATGTGTTTGCAATCCAGCCATGGCATCGCCTTTCCCACGCGCAACGCAATGCGATTGAAGCGGAGGCAACATCAATGCCCCTGCCTAGGATTGAACGACCCTTGGATGTTCGTTGGGATCGGCTCTGAGATCAGGCGGCGTTCAGAATGATAAGCTTGCCCAACAAAGCGTGCAGCGTGCACCGGACGGCTGGGACTGTGCGCGTTTTTTGGAGATTGTTCTGAGCTGTGGCAGTTTTCCGTTTACCAGCGTTTTTCTCCCCCAGCCGCCAGTAACGCAAGACGTTAGGCGGCCAGAAGGTACCGAAAGGAGACCACGATGAGAAGCGAGCAGGCGGCACCTGAGACAAAAGGTGTTACGGTGAAGCTACTAGCAACGCTTGACCTTGGCCTTGAAATCGAGGGCATGGCAGGACGCCAACTTCGAATGCGAATGGTGACGATCGAACCTGGAGGTGTCTTCGGCCCGATTCACGACCATAAAGACAGGCCGGGCATCGTCTACATACTGGAAGGAACGATCACTGACCATCGAGATGGAGTGGCTAAGGAGTATGGGCCGGGAGTGGGCTGGCCCGAGGATAAGAACACAATGCACTGGCTTGAGAATAGGGGAACGACGTCAGCGGTGGAGATCTCAGTCGATATAGTCAGGCAACAGTAAGCTCAGGCCCTATCATTATCATCCGACAACGCAACGAGTCCGAGAGTGGACAAAACAAACAGGCTTTGCAATTCTTAAAGATGGGAATGGCGAGATTTGGTATTGCCATATGCTGCTACGAACGGAGAAAGACATGTTGGGTATGCGTTTATTCCGTGTCGACTGCGAGTCTCATCCCACGCACCTGCCACTAACGAGAGCCGTTGGGCGGCGAACCGCATTGATCCTTTCAAAGTCTCCGAAAAGATGAAGAAATGATAATCATAAGCAAATACAATCCAAAATGGCCAGAAGAATTTGAAAGTATCAAATCCTCCCTTCATGAGATATTAGGGGATTTGGCTTTACGAATTGACCATATTGGCTCTACTTCGGTTCCTGGCTTGGGAGCAAAAGATGTTATCGATGTTCAAATCACTGTTAAGGAATTGAATAATCAAATCCGGCAAACTCTTGAAAATGCTGGCTACAAATATTCGGGAACTATTGCTCACGATCATGTGCCTCAGGGCGAAAACGACAATCCCCAGTTGTGGGAGAAGTTTTTCTTCAATGAGCCGGAGGGCCAGCGTCGAGCCAATATTCATATTCGGGTTGATGGCAACCCCAACCAAATCTATCCCTTGTTGTTTCGGGACTATCTTCGAGCTCATCCTAATTCTGCAAAGACAATCGAACTTATAAAACGTGAAATAGCCAAACGACATGCTAATGATATAGAGGCATACTACGATATAAAAGATCCTGTCTATGACCTGATTTGGGATGCTGCTTTAGAATGGTCTCGTTACACAGACTGGAAACCTCAATAAAACCTATATTCCCAAAATTCCGCCCAACACAGCGTGCACCTGCCGGCTGGGACTCGGCGTGTATTTTGGAGATTGTTCTGAGCCATGGCAGTTTTTCGCTTTTGAGCCTGTTTCTCGCTAGCCGCCGGTAACGTAAGCCGTGAGGGACATACTATATGTTCACGAAGTGAACAAAAAGCCATACACTTTTCTATTGATATTTCCCCATAAT
>DAINRK010000697.1:0-2486 GCA_036741855.1 Anaerolineales bacterium | reverse complement strand
AGCCTCTGGAGGGGAAAAAATGGAAGATGTGATTGGAAAGACGGACTTTGATACCTATCCTGCTGAAATAGCAAAGGATTTTTGGGCGCTGGATAAGGCCGTCATGGATTCAGGAAAACCAGTCATCAACTATGAAGAACCGGGGCTGGATGCTGCGGGAAACCTGGTCTGGGTATTGTCAACGAAGGTGCCACTCCACGACGGCCGGGGGAAAATAGCCGGATTGGTGGGGATCGGTCGAGATATCACGGAGCGCAAGCAAGCCGATGTCGAACGCCAGACGCTTCTGGAAATTATGCAGGGGCTGGCCGACACAGATGACTTCCAGCACTTTTTGAAGCTTATTCATCGTTCGATTGCCAGGATGATCTATGCAGAGAACTTCTTCGTGGTTCTTTACAATGAGAATACAGGCTTATTCGAAGAGATCTATTCTGTCGATCAATACGATGAGCCTGCCTCACCCTCTGCCCTCGAAAAGAGCATTACCTCCTATGTCTTTCGAACTGGTGAACCTCTTCTGCTGACAAAGCCTCTCTTCGAGGACCTTGTCGCACAAGGTGAAGTCGAACTGGTTGGAACGGATTCGGTGTCGTGGCTGGGAGCGCCGCTTAAAATTCAGAACCGAACCATTGGCGTAATTGTCGTACAGGATTACGAAAATCCATCCAGCTACACAGAGCGCGACAAAGACTTCCTGGCATTGATCGGGTCACAGATTGCCCTGGCTATAGAGCGTAAGCAAGCCGAGGAGAAACAGCGGCGCTCAGATCAAATCCTGCAGCGTGTTAATGCGTTGGTGCTGGTTGCAGACTCTCAGGGAAGCATTGTCTATGTTAGCCCTGCTGCCAAGAACATCCTGGGCTATGAGCCGAATGAATTACTGGGTGAAAATTGGTGGAAACTGAGCCGTTCAGAACCAGGGCAAGCAGAACGTGAAAAGGAATATCTCAGCCGCGCCGCGCGGGGTGAGATCCCAGTGGCCGCTGAGCCATATGAGAGTGCAATCCAGGACCGATCAGGAAACACCCGCTGGATCTCCTGGGTAGATGCTGCCGGGCAGGGAAAGACATTGATCGGAGTAGGCCACGATGTTACGGAGAGCAAGAAATCGGCCGATCAACAAAAATATCATGCCCGCCTGCTCAGACACATCAACGACGCGGTCATTGCCACAGATGACAAACTGCACATTACGGCCTGGAACCGCGCCGCGGAGAAGATGTTTGGTTGGTCCAGTCAGGATGTGATCGGGCGTAATATATCCGAAATCCTGACCTCCGAACTGACCGATGAGCAGCGTGGAGAAGCCAGAGAGCTTCTCAGGGAAAGCAGCGCGGCTCGCGAGCAAAGAATCTACAAGCGCAGAGATGGGCGAATCATATACGTGGAAGCAAATACCATTGCGCTTACCAATGAACAAGGTAAGTTTACAGGTTTTGTGAGTGTAAATCGTGATGTCACTGAACGAAGGAAAGCAGAGGAAAAAAACCAGCTTCAAATTCGGCGTCTCCAAGCTTTGCGCGCTATCGATGTTGCGATCAGTTCTAGTTTTGACTTAAGTCTCACACTCGATTTTCTACTGGATCAGGTTATTAAGCAACTGAAGACAGACGCGACAGCCGTATTGTTGTTTCAACCGACCACAAAGACTCTTGTATATGCCGCCAGTCGCGGCTTTCGCTCCACTGCCATTCGTGAGGCCGGAGTGAGACTGGGCGAAGGCCATTCTGGACAAGCTGTTTTAGAGCGCCGCACCATACACATCCCAAACTTGATGGAGACAGACATTGGACCTGCTCAAGTAGTATGGCTGAAGGATGAGGAATTCAAGGATTATTATTGTGTGCCGCTTATTGTGAAGGGCGAAGTAAAAGGTGTACTCGAAATCTTTCATCGCGGCGCTCTGGATAGTAACCCTGAATGGCTGGACTTTCTGGAAACACTGGCCGGGCAGGCCGTAATCGCCATCGAAAACTCAACCTTGTTCGAAAACTTGCAACGTTCCAACCAGGAATTGTTGCAGGCGTACGATGCCACGATCGAAGGCTGGTCTCATGCCCTCGATCTGCGCGACAAGGAAACCGAAGGTCATACATTGCGCGTTACTGAACTGACGATGGAACTGGCACGACAGTTTGGTTTCACAGAGGAGCAGTTGATCAACATCCGTTGGGGTGCGTTGTTGCATGACATCGGCAAGATGGGAGTTCCGGATACCATCCTGCTCAAACCGGGTAAGCTGACCGATGAAGAATGGGAGATCATGAGGCGGCATCCAACCTTTGCCTTCGAAATGCTATTTCCCATCGGATTTTTGAGATCCTCGCTGGACATTCCCTATTGTCATCATGAGAAGTGGGATGGGAGTGGGTATCCGCGCGGTTTGAAGGGAGAGGTCATCCCGCTGGCCGCGCGTCTATTTGCAGTCGTCGATGTGTGGGATGCGTTGCGATCAGACCGACCCTATCGTAAAGGATGGACGG
>DAINRK010000696.1:0-2491 GCA_036741855.1 Anaerolineales bacterium | reverse complement strand
GCAACGTCGCGAGCCAGGAAAGCGGAAAAAGTAAGCGTGCCCATTTTGGGCGCTTTAAGGCGAGCGCCATGAGATAGATGGACAGCGCGAAAAGTAAAAGCGTCATGAGATGACGCGCTTTGGTAGCAGATTGTGACTGCTGAAGAAAACCCGGATACACCATCAGCAGCGCGCCAAGCCAATAGAGGTGGTTTTCGTAACGAGGCCAAAGCAAGATTAGTGAATGGACAAAAATCAGGATTCCTGCCCAGCGAATCAGCAGACTCACAATGTGCCAGCCAATTGGATTCGGACCAACCAGAAAATGGATTACCTGGTATGTCCAGGGAAAAGGACGATCATGCGAATAGAAGTCAAATTGCAGCGCGGGATTGAGTTTCATGAACATCACAACTTCCCAATCCGCCCAGTAGTAGCCCAAAGAAGTTAAGGCATAGTTATATGTAATCATTCCCATTAACAACAAAGCCCCTGGATAAAACCAGGGCCTTTCACGGATCTTTTTCAGTTGGTCAAGTTCGATCATTCGATCTTCGCTTCCCCCAACTCCTCATCATTCAACTTCAAGCCGCGCAGTGCTTCATCCATGCTCGTGACTGCGTCACGCCGCATCCCTGCTGCCGGTGTGCCACAGTAGGGGCAGATATTCCATGGGAGTTCCATTAGCCTGCTGCAATTCTCGCATGTTTTCTTGAGTTTGGTATGGCAGTTTGGGCACACTTGCCAGTCATCTTTCACACGGCGTTCGCAGCCAGGGCAAAGAGGCAGGTCTTCAAGAGCCTGAAGCAAGGCTTCCTCTTCAAGAGTCTTCTGATATTCCTCTTCCAGGGTTCGCGGGGGTCGAAGAATTAGATAAACGAGCACGCCGGGCAGATTGAGAACGGCGACAAGCAGGGTGGCAAGCGTCTGTACTAACGGGTCTCGCGCGCGGGTACGGATGTCGCGATTCGTCCAGATGACAAGCGAGATCCAGAGTGCGGCTAGGAATGCACCACCAAATCCTGTCAACACAAGGAGGAGATTGCTAAGAAAAGCAGGATCAAACGTCATATATCCTCAACGGGAGATAATTGTATCCGATCTCATGGCGTTTCGTGATGAAAGTGCCATTCACCCGCATCCTGATCCACATAGGACCGTGCACCAAGCACCTCATAAAAAGTGACGCCAGGCCGCAAATAAAGCGGTGCTCCATTCATATTAGCCAGCAAAAGAGGCTGGTCCTCGTTTAGTCGATACCAACGCGCCAAAATACCTACACCATCGCGAAATACATACGCTTCCCCAGAGCCAGTCAAGTCGATCTGAAACACTTCATCGTCTGCGTCGAACGAATTTGCAAATGTATGTGACGCAAGAATATATACGATATTGGATGCTTGCACCGGCAGGGCAGTCACCTGATCCACCATCATGTCATATTTTTCGGGCTTACCATCGCGCGTATCGTCTACTTCCTGATAACGAAAATATTTCTGTACGTCGGGTCTATATATCCAATAATGATAAGAATCCACCGAATAGTACGTGAACATCTGTGTTCCAAGCAAATCCGATTGTGGGACGACATCACTGAAAAATCCATTGCGGATTTGAGGCCGGTCGTTTTCCAACCCATCTTTAATGACACAATCTTTCCATAGGATCGTGTTGAAGTAGGAATTGTTATACACTTCGATGTGTCGACTTTCCATCAGGCGAAATGGAGGACATGACCCATTGGTTGGTACAACCAGAAAATCATAAAAATCGCTCAACAGAAAGTGGTTCATCTCACGCGGGTCAGCAAATTTGAAAACCAAATAAGCATGATACATGCGTTGAATATGTTCATCGAAGTAACGTCCCGAGCGGACAGGACCCACCCATTCAGAGTCATTACCATAAAACACGGCGATGAAGCGCGTCAGACCAGCTTCAATGTAATATTCATACACATTATCAGCAAGGCTCAACCCTGATTGCGGACGAATATAGCGTGGATAATTTGCCACCTTGATCGCAAGAGGACGACGATCCAAAACGGATAGGTCAGACGGAGGCAGGCCCGTGAATGGATTAAGGTTTGTTGGTGCAGTAAAGGTGGGAACACTTAAATCGGCGGGTAATGATTCGGGGTTGATGACTACTTCTGTCGGCGCGGGTGGCAGAGCAGTGATTGTTGGGAGATAAATGGGGGTTGGGGCGGCAGCAGAATAGGGTGAGTCGGAGGCGTTTTCAGTCTGCGGTTGAAATGGCGTGGAGGTGGGGATTCCGCTGGCGGAAATGTTGCTTGCCCTGAAGTCACACGAAGAAACAAAAACCATCAAAATCAATACTATGTGGCTACGAAGAAAACGCATGTGCTGATTCTACAGCAAACAGGAGGGTCTGCAAACCTGATAAAATTACTAAAGCATGTTCATTCTCATCACAATCTTAATCTTATTCCTAACCTCACTTACACTTCTCATATTAAGATTCTTTGCACCTGAATTTCGTTATAGCTGGG
>DAINRK010000695.1:0-2491 GCA_036741855.1 Anaerolineales bacterium | reverse complement strand
TTGGGATTTTTGGGGAAGTTTGAGCCCGCAAAGCGTCTATTATTTTGGATTTGTCACTAATAAGTGATCTTGACATACATGCTATATATCGCCCTTGCACTTCTTTTTCTTGCTGTCCTTTTCTTCTGGCAATCGAACCGCCAGCGGCAAGCCGCGGGAATTCCTGGTGGACGCGTCATCTATACCGATACACGCGGCTGGGGCAAACTGGAGAAGCCACTTTTCTACGCTCCACTTGATTTGACGGGTAAACCTGATTATCTGGTCCAGCAGAATGGACAGATCATCCCTGTCGAAGTGAAGTCTGGCCGCGCACCCGAAGCACCGTATGACTCACACATCTATCAATTGGCGTCTTATTGTTTGCTCGTGGAAAAGACATACGGCAAACGTCCGCCATATGGAATTATCCATTATGTAACCCGCGATTTTGCAGTGGATTACACTCAGGAATTGGAGTCATCTCTGCTGGATCTGCTTGCCGAAATGAAACGCGATCAGCATAAGAAAGATGTTCCGCGTTCACATGAGCAGGCTGCTCGTTGTGCGCGCTGTGGGTTTAGGAAAATATGCGACCAATCGTTGACATAGCCCAGAGTCATCCCACCATAACACGAGGGTATAATTTACCTACCATGCCTGAAGCCTTCATTCCAAAGCAACCTGTTGTCACTGCACACCAGAAGATGCCTGAAGCCTTCATGGAAGCAGAAGCGATGTCGGCTTATTTCAAGGAAAGAGGCATGGACGCACCTTATGGATCGATCTATGACGAAAGCCTGCGCAAACGCATCCGACATGGCGAATTTGACATGCTCATCGTTGCAGGTGGAGATGGCAGTGTTTTGCGGGCGGCGCATCTATCTGCACCCAGCGGCGTGCCAATTTTGGGTGTGAATCTCGGAAGGATCGGCTTTCTCATTCAGGTGGAGCGTCAGGAATGGCGTGAGTACTTCGATAAATTATTCAATGGCGAAGCATGGATCGAGAACCGCATGATGCTGCATATTGAACATGTGCGAGCGGGTGAGCTTCTGGGAAGTTGGAATGCATTGAATGAAGTTGTTGTTGCGCGCGGTCAGATGCTTCGACCCGTCCGTTTGACCGCTTCGGTGGATGGACGTCAATTGATCAGTTACCTCGCGGATGGGCTGATCGCTTCAACTCCTACAGGTTCAACAGCTTATGCCCTTGCCGCAGGTGGACCTATTCTCCCACCCGAGTTACGGAATATTTTGCTGGTTCCGATCGCACCACACCTTTCTGTGGATCGAGCGGTTGTTTTATCTGAAGGTGTCACTGTGAGTATTAGCAACCGCGGCGAAAATGCAGTACTTAGTGTGGACGGGCAACCACCGATCACATTGCTTGAAGAAGATCATGTGGCTGTGTGCGCCGCAGATGTCACCACACGTTTTGTTCGCTTTGGAGACCCCGGATATTTTTATCGCAACCTGACGGCTCATATGAATGAAAACTCTTTAGGATTTTCCAGATGAAATCGTCCTGAGCGGAGTGTCAAGCGATAGCGAGACACGTAGTCGAAGGACAGGCGTGGATAAAATCTGCGTTTCGACTGCACTCCCCTATTGGGTCGCTCCGCTCAACGCGAATGAACAAAGATTTTAGGATTTTGTAAATGACAGAAACTCTCTATTGTTATGTTCATCCAAACCGCGAAACATCATTGCGATGCAATAACTGCAATCGTCCGATTTGCGCTTCGTGTGCGATCCGTACACCCACGGGGTATCGCTGCAGGGAATGCGTCCGCGAGCGGCAAAAAACATTCGAAACATCAGAATGGTATGACTATGTTTTGGGTTTTATCGTAGCGGCGATTCTTTCTGCGATTGCGGCCTTCCTTGTCACCTTGATTGGCGGCATCGGTTTTTTTGGATGGTTTCTCATTGCCGCGGGCGCTCCTACTGCTGCAGTAGCGATTGCCGAAGGTGTGCGTGCGGTTACAAAACGCCGTCGCTCGCGTGCGTTGTTTATGACTGTCGCTGCGGGTGTCATACTTGGTGCGCTGCCTGTTATCCTGTTTCAAGTACTCACGCAGAACTTTTTCGGCATTGTCTTTCAAATCATCTACCTTATCATTGCCACTCCTGTTGTATATACTCGACTTTCTGGAATCCAATTGTTCAGATAACCTATAAACTATGCTTACCGAACTCCATATACAAAATTTTGCGATCATCGATAAACTCGACTTAAGATTTGGTCCCGGCCTGATCATCCTCACGGGTGAAACGGGAGCGGGCAAATCCATCGTGGTCGATGCCCTGCAGCTCCTCTCGGGCGGTCGCGCAGGCGCCGAGGTCGTCCGGGCGGGCGCCGAGCGAGCGGAGATTGCCGGCACCTTCGATCTGATGCGCGCTCCGCGCGAGTTGAAGCGCTGGCTGGAAGAGCAGTCGATCAGCGCAGACAGTGAGCTTTCCGTGCGGCGCGTGATCGCTACGGATGGACGCTCGCGCGCTTATCTCAA
>DAINRK010000694.1:1720-2496 GCA_036741855.1 Anaerolineales bacterium | reverse complement strand
GTCACAGAGAGCAAAATATTATTGAGAGTCTTTTTCCCGTTGAAGGTCGCGGTTGATCCAAACAATTTGCCGTAACCTGTGTCCAACGGAATAATGACGACATCATCCGTCGAACCAAACCCTGAAGAACCCTTGGATTCAAGCACTCCCACCACTTCAAACTTGATACCATTAATAGAAATAGTTTTTCCAACCGGCGACAAACTTCCGAACAAGTCCGCAGCCGTTTGCGAACCTAATATTGCCACCTTAGCCTGCGACTTGTTATCCCCATCTGTAATGAAACGACCCGCGGCAACATCGTACGAGCGTACAACCTGATACTTCTCGGTCGCACCCGTCACATTCACACTAAAACTTTGATCGCCAAATTTTACGATGTAAGAGGATTGATAAGTTGGCACAATAGCGGTGATATGATCCATTAAACCGCGTTGCAACAATTCATAATCCGAATAATACAAATGGCTTTGCTGTTGGGAAGCTCCATTGTCACCAGGGCCGAAATCTGACCTTCCGGGGGATACAGTTAATAAATTGGAGCCACTGCCTTGAATATCGCTTGTGATGCTGGCGGTTGCGCCGCTTCCGAGAGAGAGCAAAGCGACCACAGTCGCCACGCCGATCACAATACCCAGCATCGTAAGAATCGAGCGAAGTTTGTTGGCGCGCAAGGCGCGCAGGGCAACCTTGAAATTTTCTGAAAGTAACATTTAAATCTCCTTAAATCTCGTTGGTCGAGGGGGTGGAGCCGTATCGAGACTACGGTTTACATC
>DAINRK010000694.1:0-1710 GCA_036741855.1 Anaerolineales bacterium | reverse complement strand
CTGGCGCCGGCTGACTATCTGCATCTTCTGGGGGTCGAGTGGGTGGAGCCGTATGGAGACCACCGTTTACACCACTACTACTTCTTCCATGCGGGGCGTACCTGCCTTGATTGGCTCAGGATTAACGTCATCGGAAATGATATACCCATCGGACAGCTTGATAATTCGATTCGTATGCCGTGCCACATGCGGATCATGCGTAACCAGAATGACTGTTTGTCCCTGTTCGCTGTGGAGACTCTGGAACAACTCCATAATCTCTTCGCCTGTCTTGCTATCCAAAGCGCCAGTTGGCTCATCCGCAAGTAGAATGGCTGGTTCATTGACAATCGCGCGCGCAATCGCCACGCGTTGTTGTTGTCCGCCGGAGAGCTCATTCGGGGCATGGTACATCCGTTCTGCAAGGCCAACCCGCTCGAGCGCCTTCCTGGCGCGTTCCTGTCGCTCCTTTCCGGAGATCCCGGCATACGTCAACGGCAGCATTACATTTTCCAGGGCACTGGTGCGCGCCAATAAGTTGAACTGCTGAAAGACAAACCCAATTTTACGTCCGCGAATTTCTGCAAGCTCCGAGTCTTCCATGCTCTCTACCGAGGCGCCGTCCAGGATATACCTGCCGCCGGTGGGTACATCCAGGCAACCAATAATGGACATCAACGTGCTTTTGCCGGAACCGGACGGGCCCATGATCGCTACCATCTCGCCTTTCTCGATGCTGAAACTGGCTCCATTCAAGGCATGGACTTCATCATCGCCCATTTGATAAATCTTGGTCAGGTTTTCGGTTTGGATCATGTTAGTTCCCTCCGCCAAAAGGTCCACCAGGTCCACTACTATTTTGCACTGTCGTCAGGGTATCACCTTCTTTCAAGTCCCCAGTCACAACGACGAGATCTCCGACGATTGTGCTGCTGAGGATATCCACGCGTTTCGTTGAATTATCGGCTTGCAATACCAAAACGTACTCGCCTTTGCTGTCATTTTGAACGGCGGTGATAGGCACAGCCAGCGACGTCATGGCAGGTTTCACTTCGATCACTACATTGACCGTGGAACTTAAAGGCAGAAATACACCATCCTCCACTGGATCAAGATCAATACGAACCGTATATTTCACCAGACCCGAATCCACCTCTCCAACCGGGTCAATACCAATCACTTGACCTGTCAAATCGAGTCCCTCTACTGCATCCATCGTAGCTGTTATAGGATTGCCCAATTGGATTTTGGCAATGTCCGATTCATCCACCTGCGTCTCAACATAGAGATGATTGAGATTTGCAATATTGAGGGCGGGTGTATCTACATCCACCACGTCCCCCGGCTGGCTTTCCACGTACAGCACTTCCCCATCGAACGGAGCGAGAATGCTCATCGAGTCAACTGTGAACTGCGCGGCGTCTACTTTGGCTTGCGCGGCGAGTAGATCCTGGGCATTCGGTCCGTCCTTGAGACGGTCATAGGCACTCTGCGCATCTTCGTACTCAGCCTTTTTCAAGGCAAGATCATTCTCTGCTTCGACGATCCAATCTTCAGGGGCAGGCCCCTTGAATGTTTTGGTCTTGTAAACATACTGCCAGCTATTTCGCCTGGATTCAATGAATACTTTCGTCTGGGTTTGTGGGACTTTCTTTGATTTTTGCAGATAGTTCAAATAATTGGCTGCCTTATCGTATGCTTCCTTAGCGTCCTTCAACGTAATGACTGCAT
>DAINRK010000693.1:0-2505 GCA_036741855.1 Anaerolineales bacterium | reverse complement strand
TTGTAGGTCTTGAACCTAATTACCAAATCCTTTGCGGCTTTGACAGGGTTGTCACTGCGCAGGCTTAGAAAGTACATTACAAACGGCGTCAGCGGTATCAGGGTTGCCAATGTGACAATAACGATTTTGATCATCTTGCTTTCTCCTTTGGATTATTAAATATTGCTTTGCATATAGTATTTCTGTTACTTTTCTTGCGCGGCAGCAAGGGCGAGCGGCTCATAAGCCGAGCCTCCGCCCCTAAAGAACTTACTAAAGAATTCGTAGTAGTGGAGGCGCATGGTTTGGATGGTGACAATAAAGCCCTCAATTGCAATGACGCCGAGATTCCCGAGTACAACCACAGCCCAGTATCCAAAGCCCGACTCTTCCCCACCACCCACCAATCTTGCAATAACGAACACGGCTACTGTAAAGCCGGCATGTACGATGGCAAACGCTCCCACACGCACATAAGATAAGGTATTGCTCAGCATACTGATAAATTTTTCCAGCACTTCGGCAGCAGATTGAACTGCGAACATTCCCCAACCACCTTCCACTTCGAAATGACCAGTTTCCATCCAGTGTTGTAAAGGGTGAGAGAAGATGGTTGCCAAAAACAGACCTACAACGAAAAGAATTTGAGCAATGGTTACCATCATAGCATTTTGACCAATTGTTATAAGAATTCCGGGTATAAAGGATTCACCGGTAAATAATAGTGAGGCAACATTTCCTAATAGAACCAAAAAGGAAAGATACAGTATCAGCCCAGCAAGACCGTTTGAGTCAAAGAAGAAGCGTCCCCAATCCTTTGCTCGGGCTGCGTTATATAGATTCATCAAGTACGCAAGGATCAACAGCACAATGCCTGCTCCAATTGCAAGTCTAAGAATACCTAACACGTCATGAATAGGACTTATCCAGAAAAATTTACCAAAAAATGGATGATGTGGCAGGATCTCTTCAAAGCCAAAGATACTCCCATAGAGGAACCCAAAGATGGTACCACTTAAACCACAAGCGACCAGGAGCCCGCCTAGGCTAGACCTCCTGGAAAGGAACCAGCCAATGGCAGCCAGCACAAGTCCGTGACCCACATCACCAAACATGGCTCCGTAGAGTAGTGGAAATGTTATCGCGATAAGGACAGTAGGATCAATTTCCTCATAACGCGGACGCGCATAGGTATTGACCAGTAATTCAAACGGGCTAAGAGGGCCAGGGTTTCGCAAGGAGACCGGAACATTTGACTGATGTCCCGCAGGGTCCATGGGATTCGCCTCGATCAAAATCTCCGGTGAAGCTTTTTTTAGCCGCTGAGTCAAAGATTCAAGATCCGCGCTGGGGACCCAGCCTACAACCACATACGTATGACGAAGCTGACCAAAGCGGGCAATCGCGTCGGAGATCCTACGGCTCACATGAACATCCCACAATACACTATACAACTCTTTCTTGTGCGAATCAGCTAATTTTGCAAGAGCGCGTTCCAATTCCGAAATTTTTTGTTTGGACTCTTCAATCGCTTTGCGAATCGATTCGGCGATCTCTGACGGGGTGCCAGTGAACTCCTCTGGCAGTGATAGCGGATTCAAATACGAGCTTTTCACAGCGCGATCAATAATATCCGAATTACTACGTGGACCCAATAGCCACACCACTGGTCTCTTTGGATCCTCACGCAGTGTAAAGAATGCATGAGGAACTCTGGACAGGCTTGTTTCGAGTCGGCTAACGTTCTCGGCAGGAATGATCCCCAGAACCGAATGTAAATAATTAGAGTTGCGGAGCGCACCCACATCAACGTTGGTTTCAGCAATCGGTTCGAGTTGATGAAGTTGGCTCTCGAGTTGTTCCAGTCGCTTTTTTTCAAGTGACAACTGATCGCTAACCTGTTTGACCTCCGCTTCAATGCGATCGACGGCAGCCTTAAGAGGCTCCAACTCTGCAACTGAATCGAAATCGGAAGTTCCCGAATATTTCTCTTCCAGGTTCAAGGTCTGCATTATTACCTGGATGCGGCGTTCCAGCGTGGAATAGGATGCGGCTTTTTCCTGCCATGTATTCGGTCCCAGATTTTCCAGTCCCAAATAGGTACTGTCGATCTGGTGAAAAACCCCTTGTTTGCCCAATATTTTCGTCACCGCCAAAAGATCTTTGGAGGGGATGATCAATTCAAGTTCAGTCATTGCTTCTGGAAAAAACATATCATCTCCGTGTGGACAACAAGATTAGAAGTCGTCAAACCACTATTTAGACAGGCAGGTTTGTTTTCAATAAATATGGACGATACTCATCTTCCGACAAGTTTGAAGACTTTGCTTCAATCAGAACGATCAAATCCTGCACTTCAAGATCGTGTATCACCAGAAAAGCCAGCGGAATTCCAATGTGGAATGGGCTTCCTACAAAAGCTGCCAGGCATTGTTTCAAGACCTGGCGCTTTAGCAGAACCTCCAGTTTTGGCAAACCGGTCTGAGGATTTTCAAGAAGTGTATTTACATCGGTAATGCCGGGGAA
>DAINRK010000692.1:0-2516 GCA_036741855.1 Anaerolineales bacterium | reverse complement strand
ATCAACTGCAGGCTCCACGCGCACAGATACGATGGTTGTCGCCATTTTGCGTCCGAATGAAGGCCAGGTTTCGCTCATTTCGATTCCGCGTGATTTATGGGTTTCGATCCCCGGGTTCGAAAACAACCGTATCAACACTGCCTACCAACTGGGAATCTCCAGCGGCTACGCGGGTGGCGGACCCGGCTTATTGAAAGACACAATTCTGTACAACCTTGGCATCCGCATCGACCACACGGCCATGGTCGATTTCAGCAGCTTTAGTCAGATCGTAGATACCCTCGGCGGCGTGGATGTACCTGTCTCATGCGCCTATACAGACTGGCGTTTGATCGACCCCAGTTATGACCCATACAATGAAAACAACTGGCATTTGTATACGACAGGTCCTGGTCTAATTCACATGGATGGTGATCTCGCGTTGTGGTATGCGCGCTCACGTCAAAAATCCAGCGATTTCGACCGCGGCCGTCGCCAGCAGGAGGTTCTGCGCGCGTTGTTCTCGCAGGCCTTGCAAGCAGGCACGCTCGCGCGTATCCCCGAGTTGTATAACGATTTGAGCAGCACAGTGGAAACCGATTTAGGTATTGCTGATCTTTTGCAGCTTGCAGTCTACGCGCCCAAAATGACCAATGCAGATATCCGCAGTTATTACATACGGCCGCCGCTTGTCAGTTCATGGATCACCGATGCTGGCGCCTATGTTTTGCTACCAAACGAGGCCGCTCTCCAGCAAATGCTAACCGACGCCTTATCCCCCTCAACCAAGACTCCCGAAAAGCAAGCCGTCATCATTGATGTAATGAATGGGACATCCATCCCAGGCTACGAGGCGTTAGCAACATCACGTCTTAACTATGCAGGTTATGAAACTCATATTGTCCCCTCCGACAGGCAGGATTACGCGTATTCGGTGCTAATCGACAAAACAGTGGTACAAGACCGCTCAATCAGCGACCCAATTTTGAATGTGATGGGCATGTTACCGGGAAACCTTATCTCCGGACCAGACCCAAACAGTACCTCACATTATCTGTTGATTTTGGGTTACGACTATGAGCCGTGTTTCAGCCCAGAGAATTTGGGGCAGTAGGTAGTTGACATCCCCTCCAATTTTCGTTAAACTATACGCAAGAAGAGAGAACAGGAGATGTCATGCCTGATACTAAGTTAACCTCACATCTCACGCCGCAGACCCCGTTGGCATCCGCTATCAAGTCCTGGGAGGTATTCCTCGCGGATCAGGGGCGCTCGCCAAACACGATCAAAGCCTTCCTCTCGGATGTGCGCCTGCTCACTACGTTCCTCCCTAAAGATATTATCCTGGGTAAAGTAACAACAAAAGACCTCAACCGCTACTTCGAATGGATGGAAAAAGAACGGGAAGTTCCATGCAGCCCCAAAACGCTGGCACGACGTATCACTGCTACAAAATCCCTGTTCCGCTGGCTGCACCAGTATGGCGTTCTCGTCGTCGACCCGGCTGAAAAAGTCGCGCAGCGTTCTGCTATTAGCCCCCTTCCCACAGTATTGACCCGCGACGAATACGACACAGTTCTGTTGGCGGCAGATCGCCACCGCCGCGATAGAAAGCCCGACGCACGACCTTATGCCTTAGTCTATCTTTTGTTGACAACAGGGATCAAAAAGAGTGAGACCCTGGGAATCAAACTTGAGCATGTCGAACTGGATGCGCCGAATGGTCCTCAGATTTTTATTAAATATGCGAGCCCGGCGAATCGTTACAAGGAGAGAAAACTGGTTCTGCCCGATGATTGGATCGCTGCCTATAACGAGTACCGCGCGCAATACCAGCCAACAGAACAGCTCTTCCCCTGGTCGCCGCGGCGGCTGGAGTATCTCCTGGAAGATATCGGCAACGAAGCTGGGCTGACGAAACATCTCTCCTTCGATATGTGCCGCTGGACTTGTGCTTTGATCGATTATCGCGCGGGCGAAGAACCAGATAAGATTCGCCAGAAATTGGGTGTATCCAAGATCCAATGGCGGGAGTTATATATCAAGTTGAAGCAGTTGGCAGGGAGTAAAGAGTAGAAGGTTCGTTGGTCGAGTAGTCCCAGGTGATTTTCGCGGGACATATCGAGACCAAAGGTTATTGAGAGTATTCTTGTGAATTGGTGGTCTCGATACGAGCCGACGAACACGGCTCACTCGACCACCGATTTTTTACCCTCTGGTCATCGAAAAATATAACGCCTGACGAGTCGATTCTGTCACTCGAAATGGATGCGCGGGGCGGTAACCCGGCACCCAGACAACTTTTTCTCCCATACAAAGCAGGGGCCAGCGGTCACGCGCTCGCAGCGGCAATTTAACATTGATAAAGAAATCAGAGATTTTCACCTCATGGCCATCCATGCCAAGCGGCTGAAAACGGTCACCGTCCTGGCGGACGCGCAGCTCGAGCGCGTCGGAAATTCCCCTCGCATCCAGCCACACCTGGAATGGATCCTCGTTCGCACGTGCCTGTTCCAATGCCAGAGAAGCCATACTCC
>DAINRK010000691.1:0-2534 GCA_036741855.1 Anaerolineales bacterium | reverse complement strand
CTCTTAAGCAAATGAAAGAGATCGTCGCGCACGCACCAAAGGGTTTTGGGAGCGATCTTGACACCTATCGCTACGATGTCATTTTTCTAAAGGAGCCGCTGACTGCGGTCCAGGCGATGAAGAGCGTCAAAGCTAAAGAAGGCGTTGACCAGGCCTTTGCGGGGAAGGGCGTACTTTATTTTTCGAGGCTCATCAGCAAAGCATCCCAAAGCCACCTTACGCGCATTATCGGCCTGCCTGTATACCAAAGCATGACAATTCGTAACTGGAACACAACCACAAAGTTGCTGGGCTTGATGGATAAACTAAGTGATTAAGCAGCACCCTTGAATTCAAAAGGCGTAAGGTACTTGTTATACAGTGCCTTACGCCTTTTGGTTTACCCTGTGTTATATTTGGGGTTATGCTCTTCCATTGATAAGGTTTGAAACGCATTTTCCCCAACCATCACACAATAACAAGATGCCGAAGCGTAAGAACACAACCACTTCATCGTTTGGCTCCCCGGGACGTGAAGGCCATGATTCTTCAACATTTTATAACGCGCGCCTGTACGAGGACCAGCCTCAGGCTGGATCTGACATGTATGTGGAAAATCTTATTGGGCAGCCGGATGTCATTTTCAATCATTCCTCTGAAGAGATGACGGAACTGCCAGATTGTTCCGTGCACCTCATGGTCACATCGCCACCGTACAATGTAGGCAAGGATTACGATGAAAACCTATCGCTCGAGGAATATCTTTCATTTTTGAAGCACGTCTGGGCGGAGACGTATCGGGTCCTTGTCCCCGGTGGGCGGGCCTGCATCAATATCGCCAATCTCGGACGAAAGCCATATATCCCGTTGCACGCGTTTATCATGCGTGACATGATGGAGCTGGGTTTTCTCATGCGCGGAGAGATCATATGGGACAAAGCCGCTTCCGCCAGCACATCCACCGCGTGGGGATCGTGGCAATCTGCTACCAATCCTATTCTGCGGGATACTCATGAATACATTCTTGTCTTCTCGAAGGGAAGTTTTCGCCGTGAAAAGCTGGATGGACGCAAGAGCACGATCTCAAAAGAGGAATTTCTGGAATTTACAAAATCGGTTTGGGGATTTGCATCTGAATCCGCAAGGAAAATCGGTCACCCCGCGCCATTTCCTCTGGAGCTTCCATATCGGTTGATCCAGCTTTACTCATTTTCAGGGGAAGTGGTACTCGACCCGTTCATGGGTTCGGGTCAGAGCGCTATCGCCGCGTTGAAAGCAGGAAGGCGTTTTGCCGGCTATGAGGTCAATGAAGAATACTTGAAGCTGGCGATGAATAGGATCAGGGACAGTAAATTTTGATTGAGTTCACAGGGCGGAATTAAAAATATCTCTTTAGCTTCTTAGACACACATAATAGATCACTCAATGAAGAAGATTCCTTCCTTGAGTTTGCTTTGTCTCAATGGGCGGGCGAAAACGTCTATTCATATAGTTTCAAGTGATAAAAAGGTAGGGTAACCCCTTATTGACAGCGGTTTATATGACACTGAAAATAAGCCACTTCATCAAACCAAAAATTTGCGGAGTCTTACTGGCACTCCGCAAGTTTTGCCGGCCTGCGCGCATTCGTCAGTTTACGATATGCATCTTGTTCGCATTTGCGCAGTGAGGGCTCGATACAAAAGTATTACTGAACGCGCAGCATGGCCACCTCTCTCCCATTCCCGGTGAGATGCGTCCTACCCTGCTGAGGGACGCATCGCTAAGGACTGGGAGAGGGGACGGGGGTAAGATTCCTCCTCTGCATCGTAAGATTCCGGTCGATTTCAAATTCAATGACTCTGTATGAAGAATAATGTCAATTCAGCCCGCAAATGGGAAGCGGATTACGCACGCCATACAGATGGCTGGGACCTCGGTGGACCTACACCCATATTCAAACGCCTTGCCACAAGCGGACAATTCAAGCCAGGACGGATGATCGTCCTCGGCGCCGGACGCGGTCACGACGCGCGGGAGTTTGCGCGTCATGGTTTTGACGTCACCGCGGTTGACTTCGCCTTGCCAGCAGTTCAGGAGATGTACCGACTCGCCGATCCCGCGGCCCCTGTGGAAATTTTGCAACATGACATCTTTACTTTGCCAGAAACACTAAATCATTCTTTCGATTATGTTCTTGAGTACACATGCTTCTGTGCAATAGATCCAAAACGCCGCGTGGAATATGCAGACCTGGTGACTCGCCTGCTCAAACCCCGTGGCTTATACATTGACCTTGCCTTCCCGCTCGATAGACGCAAAGGCGGGCCTCCTTTTGCAGTAACCGAAGCAGAGATTATCGATTTGTTTCAGAAGCGGGGATTTAAATTGATATCGCGCGAAACACCTGCGGAATCGGTCTCACAGCGCAGGAACGCAGAAGAGTTGTTCATCTTTCAAAAAGAAAATTGAAGAAAACTATATTTTATGGGGAATTTGCAAGTAAATCTTCTGGTTGTGCTTCCCTGAGTCTATAAAGCAATGTAAAAGCCAGCGAGCCGGCAACGATATCCAGA
>DAINRK010000690.1:0-2535 GCA_036741855.1 Anaerolineales bacterium | reverse complement strand
TCCTTTCGCCGCCGGGCTTGCAGGATAGACGAGATATTCAATAAATTGATTGTCGAAGCCGTGAAGCGCGCCAATAAACAAGGGCAGGCGGATGCAAAGATGCAGGCAAAATCAAAAAAATAGCGGACCGAAATTGGTCTATTTCTTGTTTTTCAGAACGAATGCAGGTATGGGTCAAAACCACCTGACAAAACCTACATCTCCGCAAAGTACACCGGGTAAAGACTTTGATATTGAGCACATCAAGGTTAGAATAAACGAGCCACTTTCAAGCCCGTTTCACCAAAAGAGGAAAACGTAGTCACGATATGCAAGCATCATTATCCTTACTCAGCCTAAACTGTTTTGGCACACCGGTGCCAACGACCCGTCGCAGATTACAAGCCCTGGCTCATCATCTGGAGCAAAGCAGCCTGCAGATCGTTTGCCTGCAGGAGGTTCAACTTATTACATATCAAAACCTGCTGTTTCAGGCGTGTGAGAGCTATCCTTTCCAGGCGTACGAGCCTCATCTGCATTGCCCCAAAGGCGGGTTGGTCACCTTGTCCCGGGCGCCTCTGGCAACCGGCCACTTCGAAACGTTCGCGGAGCAGGGGCGCTGGTATCTTCCCACGGCAATGGACAGATTCCTTCGCAAAGGGATGCTCATAAGCTCTTTGCATTGGGGAGATGTGCCCGTGGTAGTGATCAACACCCACATCCTCGCTAATTACAGTGGTGACTGGGAGCGCAATGGGGTTTTCACTCGCATGCAGGAGAAGCAACTCCGTCAACTGGCGGATACAGTAGTGGCGCAACCTTCCAATGCCCTGGTGGCTGTGGTCGGTGACTTCAATTTGCCGCGCGGCAGTCACCTCTATCAGGATTTTCTGCACCAGACCGGTCTGATGGATGTGCTAGCCGGAGACCAGCGTCCAACCCATCGTCCCCCTCCGGGCGTGCCTGCACACTATTCCCTGCCGATCGATTTTGTTTTTATACGGGTGCCTTCAAGCCTCTCCTTACAGATCACAGGTGATTTACGCTTTTCGAGCAAACTTAATTTAACTCACAAACATCAGGATTACCTTTCAGATCACAATGCAATTGAGGTTGGTTTTACGCACAATACACCCGCCTAATGCCGAGGTGCTCCATTGGTTTCAGAAAGCGTACGACCAGAATCGCTGAGACACCTACACGAGACAGACTAACCAAAACTAACAACCCAAACTACGCTTCTATCAGTTCTCCCTGGCCTGGCTGCCCGTAGGGGTAGGGCGTGCCGAACGATGGGAGGTTTTCTTCTTGGATACCTTGTGGAGAAAATAGTTGGGCTATGAGCAACTCTACGAAATGGCAATCGCGAGGATGAGCGGGTGGTAAAGAGCGCGCTGGCACCAAACCATACTCACGCGTTTAATATTTTTCTTATTCATTTGTTTCATAATTAGGATGGTCTTATGGTTCGTTCCACCTAAGAGAAAGGAAAAATGAACAAGTATCAATCCCAACTTAAGACGGATCACGAAATGATTGCCAAACTCCTGCAAACCCATCAAGACATGCCATCCCAAGAAGTCCCTCTGGGCATGCGCATCACCCGCCAGCTTTATCTACAACTTCTCCTGGATGCCCTCATTATTCTCGACGCTCTTCTCAAAAATCTCTCCTAATACACAACACAAAAACCATACTCTGTATGTGGCGTCATATCGCCTAAATCCATCACATGAAAACCGCCCAGGTCAAACGCGAGAGAGGCGGTTTTACAAATACACAAAGGTACTTACGTGGCAAGCGTGCGCGCCGAAGGCTTCTGGTGGACGTACACTACCACCAGCCTGGTCCCACAGAACCCTGCCCCGCGCCTAACCGCCTCAGCTGCAGGCAGATGAGGTGGTTTGGAGTAAGGGAAGATTATTTATCGCTGCACAGCCAGTGGATGAATGATGCAGACATGAAATGGTTGCGTCAGGTATTGCGTTCTAGCCCCAAACCTGCATCCCGGGCGCGGACGATAGCCTGAGCCCGGTCAGCAACCTATAGCTTGCTGAAGATGTTCGAGATATGGTTCTGCACTGTTTTTGTGCGCAGCCGTAAACGTCCGGCGATTCTTCGGTAGGGCGGAAAAGGGTGATTCTGAGGGCATTGTCTCTCTCAGGTTATGTTAAAATCAGACTAATATTAATCCTATTTTAACCTATCACGGCCTAATCGCCGAATCTATTTAGGCCGATTAGACTGTATGTAATAGATAAGCCGTTATATCACAAACAGCTAAACACATAGTTGGGCGTGGTGTTCGGAAGCTATATGGGGAAGTGTGCCGGTGGTCCGTAAATAGTGGAACGTGAAGAGTGAAAAGAGACTCCCGCTTGACTTAAAAGGTTAGCGGGAGTTTGTTGTTTCATCATTGTCATATGAAATCCACAAGCATATAATTTATAACATAGTCTTTACAAAACATAACCACGTTGCCTATGAGGCTAAAAGGTACATCATGAATAATTCATCGGACGAATCGGTTGAGCAGTTATCCATCGGACAAGTCGT
>DAINRK010000689.1:1766-2538 GCA_036741855.1 Anaerolineales bacterium | reverse complement strand
AGGTCTTGTCCTCTTCACCCGTGAAATCTGCACCCCATTTAGCCCTATCGCCTCCTACTTAGGTGCCTCCACAAGTCTGCGGGGGAGACTCACTCACCCTACACCGCCATCGCCCCCCAAGGCGGAAACCCCTTTGTTATCTCCTGCGATCAATCATTTCTTACTTAACTCCAAAAAATTCTACTTCAGTGATAGACTTGGAAGTGATAGCTGATGATTCAAATTCTTGATGTTATCGATTCCGAAAAGAGTCTTAAGGCGTCTTTGAAGGAATAGCTGTGAATAATTTCTTACTGAATCGAAGGGGCTGCGTCCTTTTCACTTGTCTAATAGCGGGCCTACAAATATGTCTTACAGCTCCCGGATGGAGCGAAGAAGTCCATTTCGGTTGCGAATATGACGAAGAAAAAACTCATGAAACAAGCACTAGTAATTCTGGGCCAGAGCGTCGATCAACTCACGGTGAAGCGCGTTATACGATTGATTGGCAGAGCAAAAGAGTACAGGGCTTTAGTGGGGAGTATGAACTCAAGTTTAGCGATGCGGAGCTAAGGATACAAAGAAAGACACAAAATTCCTCAGGGGAATGGCTCAACAAAGCCAGCGAGTCAATTATTATAAATAGGTATACAGGGGAGTACGTTTTCAGTGAAAAAGTTGAAGGAGAATCCGTTAAGGGCATTAGCAGGTACTGGTACACATATAAAACCAGAAAAGGAATCTGCAAGAAAATCGATAAATCGCTCTTTTGAGGCACCCTGCTAGCCGCCTT
>DAINRK010000689.1:0-1756 GCA_036741855.1 Anaerolineales bacterium | reverse complement strand
TCCCATCGCGAAGACTAAAGTCTATCCTCACATGAATGTCCGCAAAGGATGCCCGCCAATTAGGGCATAGCCAAGCAGGCTCTTGGCGCATCAGTCTGGACTTTGGCAGCATCAGACGGCTGAGGGTGAACGGTGGAATTGCTCCACGACTGGAAACGTCAGCGACGCAAAGTCCCAGTAGCGCATCCGAATTGCTTCCGAATGAGTCCCGGCTTGGAAGACGATTTCCTCGTCCTCCACGAGCGATTGATCAACATAGACAGGAAGCCCGTAGAGATGCCCAAAGGGCGGCATTGCCCCCAACTCACAGTCCGGAAACATGTTCTTGAACTCCTCCTCGGTCGCGAGCCGCACCTGGTGGGTGGCGAACACAATCCTCAAGCGGTGGAAATCCACACACCAGCTTGCCGGCAACACCATCATAATGAACCGCTGATCCACTTTCACGATGACCACCTTAGCCATCTCCTTTTCTGGGGTATGGAGGATCTGAGCGATGGCGACGGCACGAAACGCCTCCGGGTGGGGCAATACGTCATAATGTACCCGTTCGTGATCAAGATAGGCCTGAAGTGTGCGTGAGATTGACATGGTGCCACCTCTTGAGGTGATGGGGGCTTCTCAACCGAACTACGATCGAAAGAAGTAGGTGACAATCAAGCGTAGGCTTCCGATCCAGATCAGTCAATAGTGACTTCACATGGCTTGAGCGGTTAGATACCACGCAGGAGGGAACCACCGAAGATCCTAAAAACCCAATGTAAATACCTGCAAGGCTGCACCCGCCTTGTGAAGACTAGGTGGATTGAAGGGGGGACTGCGCAGGTATGCAGGTATGATTGACTGCAATTTGTGCTGTAACACGTGACAGTCCGTCAGCATCGGCGCATAGTTGTACGATACTGACGGCCAATCAGTAACTGTGTTCGGCGCAGGCAAACTTATGGTCGTAAGCGAGAAGGCAGGGAACAATCGATGCGTGCCCCGCATTCCTCTTCAGGCCTCGATCAACTATCTCACTCCTGAGATAATCGGCAAGGGACTGGCTATCGATGTCTCCCGAGAAGGGCTTCGAATCGAAAGCCAGGATCCGGTTCATATCGGGATGCGACTGGCGCTCGTCCTCTATCTCTCTAACGACCAAGAGCCGGTCATGATCGAGGATGCCACAGTACAATGGGCTATCGGATCACACTTTGGCGTAAAGTTTGTCAAATGGAGTACGAACGCCGAAGCGAGACTTAATAACTTTTTTTTGACAGGGATTCAGGAGAAATGCGATTCCTTATTGGATCTCATGACTGAGGCCGTCAAGGCATCGCCTCTCACCGAGCGTATCGATCCCCAAGCCACACCCCTTGAAGATCCCCAGCGCGATCTCATCCGTCGGACGCTCGATGCATGCCGATGGGTCATCGGCGGCGCGTCCGGCGCCGCCACAAAGCTAGGCATGAAACGCACCTCTCTTCAATACAGAATGAAGAAGCTAGGCATTACCCGAACTGCACCAGCAGTCCCCGAAAGCTAAGCTTTTTAAAATCTTGGGTTTCTGCATGCCACCCACCCTGCTATCAGGACAGGACAAATCAGCCTCATCTGGGGGTCCGCCAGATAAGAGCGCATTCCGCGAACCGACCGAACTATTAGGATAGATTGCCGCTTGTAGGCGGTCGCTGATAGACAATTTCCCAGCCTACTGTAAGATGCGACCCATGGAAAAACGGCGTACGGGGATACCGGGTATTGGTGGAGCCGG
>DAINRK010000688.1:1448-2538 GCA_036741855.1 Anaerolineales bacterium | reverse complement strand
TTGGAATGCAGGCCTGCAGAGCGCGGTCCTTGTGGCGAATCCTGTTCCTTTAGCGGATTCAATCTCACAGTCCGAAATGGAACCGATCATCGAGAAGGCGTCAAAAGAAGCGAAGGAAAAGAAGATCCACGGTCAGGCATTAACTCCCTTTCTCCTTCAACGCATCAGTGAATTGACGAAAGGAAAGTCCATGCGTGCGAACTTGTCACTTTTGCTGAACAATGCACGTCTCGCCGCGCAAATTGCGCGGGCATGGCGCGAAGCCGAAAAACGAAAGTTGGCATAGAATGAAGAATGGATTCACCATCTCAGAGATGATTCCTGCAAAGGCATCAGACATATACGAGGCGTGGTTGAATAGTGAAGGGCACACGGCAATCACAGGAAGTCCGGCACACGTGGATGGCAAAGTTGGCGGAAAATTCACAGCCTGGGATGGGTACATTTTCGGCACGACTCTTGAAGTGACACCAAATCAACGGATCATTCAGTCCTGGCGAACATCTGAATTCCCGGACGACACGCCTGATTCACGCGTTGAGGTTCTGTTTGAAGAAGTTCCTGGCGGAACGAAGATTACGCTTACCCACAGCGACATGCCGGAAGATCAAGTTGAATCCTACAAACAAGGCTGGGATGATTTTTATTTCAAGCCGATGAAACAATATTTTGGGAAGCCGTAAAACCAAAATTGACACATCTATACTCTTGACATTTTAGAACATACGTTCTAAAATCGCCTCAGTTGTCACCTTTCCGACAAAGGAGGTCGAAATGAATGGCTACCGTAGAAATGCAGGGGATGGACTTGCCTCTCTCTTTCGTGACTTAGTGGGAGGCCGCCGTTTCAATCGTGGTGCAGCCTGGGGTATGATGATCATCGGCGCTTTGCTGGCATTTGAGATCTTCAACTTCAGCACCACACAGTTCGCCTTGTTGGATGTGCTGGGCGATCTGTCGTTTGGAAGCTTCCGTTGGGCAACAATCCTGGCAATCGCCTTCTGTGGCATTGACTTCGCCGGCATCGCCCGCATCTTCACGCCCGAACAGGGAGCGGACGAGCCAAAAGAGGTTTATTATCTCTTCGGTG
>DAINRK010000688.1:0-1438 GCA_036741855.1 Anaerolineales bacterium | reverse complement strand
CTCTTCGGCGCCTGGCTTTTAGCAGCGGCATTTAATGCCATACTCACCTGGTGGGGAGTCTCCGTTGCTATCGTCAATCACGCAAGTGCAGGTGGTGGCACGGTGATCAGTGCTGAATCGATGACAAAGATTGTACCCATCTTTGTTGCTGCAATGATCTTGTTGATCAGAGTGTTGATCATTGGGACATTCTCTCTCGCGGGTGATCGCTTGTTCACAACGGATCAACGTCGAGCGTACAGCAATCAACCTCGTTCGGTTCAACAGCAGACATATCGCCCAGTTAGTAATCAACCCATTTTACGCTCCGCATCGAGTCTAAATAGGCCTGCGTACACACAAAATCAGAATACCTTTCGCCCAGCGCCAAAAACAAACATGCAACAAACATCGTTCACGCGCCCGGAGCCCACTTATCATCCTGTTTCTAACAGTGCACAAAATGGAGATCGTTCGTACGACGCTTAATTTTCAATTTGACGGTGTTTATTAACCGACAATACATTCAAATCAAACCGAACTCATTTCGAGCTCGGGTCCCTTAATCAAAATAGAGGAACCCCTTATGCCCCGTGCTCGCTTCCAAAATCAGGACGACTGGCAAACAGCCGCGGCCAATGAGACTGGCAGCGGTTGTTTGTCTTTTTATGTACTTCCAGTACTTGCGGTCTTTGTGATTGCAGGTTTTTTAACCATACTTGCCTTGACATCGCCCATCTCAACATCCGCAGCTCTCGTAAACAATGCAACGATTCAAACGCCAGTCTTTTCAGGCAATAATCCTGACTCGCCTTCATCAGTAACAGCAGGGAGCGACGTGATAGCACCTAATCCAATTTCAGGAATCTCCATCTCTCAACCCGAAGTAACAACTCAACTGTGGAATTTCTCTATAGACAATTCGGCATCTTCAAGCGGACTCTCGCCTATCTTTACACCGGAGATCCAATACTGGGGAAAGGATATCGTTCGCTGGGCAAATGCTGCATCATTAGACCCAAACCTTGCCGCGGTCGTTATGCAGATCGAATCGTGCGGTGATCCACAAGCACTTTCCCGTTCAGGGGCGATAGGATTGTTCCAGGTCATGCCTTTTCATTTTCACAGAGGTGAAAATGGATATCATCCGGAAACCAATGCATTACGCGGACTGAACTATTTATCTCGTTCTCTTGAAAAAGGAGGCGGAAATCCCAGGCTTGCACTGGCCGGTTATAACGGGGGCATCGGTGTCATCTCACGTAGCGAATGGACATGGCCCTCAGAGACAAAGCGCTATGTCTTGTATGGTGGACCGATTTACGAAGACGCTCGTAGCGGTGCCACATCGAGTGTGATGTTGGGAGAATGGTATCGAAAATACGGAGCCAGCCTGTGTCGGCAAGCAAACCGACGATTAGGGATGTCTGAGTAAAAACAAAATAAGGTCCATCTATCC
>DAINRK010000687.1:0-2543 GCA_036741855.1 Anaerolineales bacterium | reverse complement strand
AGTGCCCCTAAACGGGCCCGATCGATCCATCGAGTGTCGTTGTCGATTCCAATCAAATTGGCTTGTTGTACGCCATCGATCCAGAAAGTCAAGCTACCATTATTTGCGGCCGCTGCTGTTGACGCCCGCCAATCCAACTCGATAAAGTGTGGCGCATCACTGATCATGAACCAGTTGGTGTTCGCCCAGGTTGTGCCATCATCTAACAGCGAGGCAGCACGAAGTTGGTAGGCACCGCTAAAGAAGCGGAATTCTACGCGAACCACCTCAGTAGATGTACCTATAAAGCCCTTGAAGATGAAATGAGCATCTCCGCTGGTCATCGGGATCGAGTTCGGGTCAAAGTAGAAGCGTGCACGATAACGCGGCTCGGCGTTGGGCGTGTCGTCGGTGGCATAGATCGTAGTGTTGTCATCGATCACCGCCTGCATGCCCTGACTGCCAATGAGCGCAGCCATCGTGCTGACACTGAGATCCCCCAGATCATTGCTGTTGGACGTCCAACCTGTAAAATTTCCTGCTTCAAAACCATTGGTAAAGATCAAATCTGCTGGACCTGGCGTGTTGGTCACGGTAGGCGAGAGGGTTGGGGTCACAGGCGCGCTTGGATCAAATTCCTTCCAGCCAAGGTCAGGGGCTGAACCGAGGAAATTTGTGATGGGGTCGGGCGGGATGGCTTCTCCGCCATTGGCAATATATTGAGTGACGCCTACGTCAATCGCGGGAGAACCGGGCGACAAGTGCAATCCACTGAAATCATCATCCACCGTTCCCCATGTAGTATCGGGACCCGCGTTTGGTGAGGCAACGAAGAGCGGATTTTGTCCGAAGAGGTTGCCCATGCCCAGGTCGCTTTGATCGGTATCCACGGTGTTGTTGTAGAACAATGTGTACGCCACAATGGAGTTGGATCCTGTTGTGCCTTGCACACGCCACGATCCCTTTGTGATCGAGTTGGCAATGATGTTATTGAAAGCGGCCAGGTTATCCCCGCCTGAGATTCCGTAGTCATTCCCATAAATTGTATTGTTATAGACCCGAATCGCCTCCAGGATATCTGCACCGGAATAATCTTCGATACTATTCTCATTGGGCATAAGACCAATTCCTGCCTTGCGACAGTTGGCGATCAGATTATTGTTGATGACGAAGCGACGGTTGCTATCCAGCGATTGGCTGTAGTCAATGAACTGAATGCCATCCTCATTACAGCCGATGATCTCATTGTTCCGAATGGTGATCGTAACCGGCAGGCTAGGCGCGGTTGTATCCTGAAGTCGAACTTCAATGCCGTCGTCTGCGCTGTACAATATCCGGTTGTATTCAATAGTCAAGGTCCGGTTCATGTCATCCATGTCTATTGCATCGTCCGTAGCACCGAAATAGACATTGTGGCGGTTAATCCCTCCGCTGTGCTGCCGATAATCCATTTGATCTTCTGAAAAGCGGAAGAAGTTGTACTCGATGATTGCATCTGAGCGAACGGCAATACCGTCGATCCCGTTCTGAATGACGAAGCCGCGGATGACCGGCATCGGTGAGACCCCAATGGGGATCGTAATCGCAGGAATTAAACTTGAAACTCCTCCGTCAATGATTGTTGTGTTGTGTGTTGGGTCGCTGGAATCAAAGGACTCGGCAATGAGAGTAACAGACTTGTTCAACGTCAGATTTTCTGGATAGGTCCCAGATCGCACAATGATCGTATCTCCAGGACTGGCTGCGTTGATCGCTTCCTGAATTGTGGGGTAATTATCGGGGACAATAAGTGAGGCCGCACGCGCATGCCCGTATATGGAAAGTGCGATGATTGCGGCGAGTATTCCCCTTGTGAAAAAACCGAATGTTCGCGTGTGGCGCATATAGCAGCCTCTTCCTTATGTATGTGAACCTGAACCTACGAAAAACAATGCGGGTCAACTATGAACGGCTGATGCCGTCTGCATGATCCATCCCAATACCCACATTCATTATATAACGTTGCCGTTGTAGATTCGCAATAATTTCATTGCTGTCCATAACACATTCCCTACTCAATCACTGTATGTAAGAAATCAGGACGATGAGGCAAGCTCATCGTCCTGATCTATGTTATTACCTACAAACCACCGCGTATTCGTTTATGGACAGCTAATATTGTTGTTGTACTTGTCAAGCGCGGTCTTGAGGCTGATCGCGAGGGCGCGCTGCGCAGCAGTCAGGGTATACGTCCCATTTGGACCAATGTAGTTGATACCGGGAACACCATTGACTGTTTGACCGCTTAAGAATGCATCTGCATTAGCAACGACTTGCAGGATGTTGCCGCATACAAGCGAGCCATTCGCAAGGTTTAGCTTTGCAGCCAACAGGTGCCCTGCCAGACAGCCAATGGCATCATTAGGCTTGCTGCTGCTGCAATTCATTGCGTTGAAGACTCTTGTCGCCTTTGTAAATGTATCCACGGTGTAGTTTCCGAGTGTGATTGGAAGCAGGGCCGTCGTCTGAGCCCGATGATTCTTCCAATAGCCCGGTGTGAATGCGCCTATCGATGGAGTGGGTGT
>DAINRK010000686.1:0-2544 GCA_036741855.1 Anaerolineales bacterium | reverse complement strand
ATGAGGATGCCCACTTCCTCCTCCGTTGCTGTGGCAGTCTCCAGTTCCCCCTGGATCTTGCCGCGGTATAGCACAAGGATGCGATCAGAGAGCGCCAGGACTTCATCCAGTTCCACAGAGACGAGCAGAACTCCCGCACCTTTATCACGCTCTTCGATCAACGTCTTGTGAACAAATTCAATACTGCCCACATCCAGTCCGCGGGTGGGTTGGTTGGCAATGATAAATGAAGGGTCGCCGGATAATTCGCGCCCAACGACAACTTTCTGCAAGTTCCCCCCGGAAAGCATCGCGATCCCTTCGCCGGGGCGCGCGGCAGCGATGGAAAAGGCTTTCACCACCTTTTCAGCAAATTCATGGATCGTCTTCATCAACAGGAATCCATAACGGTTGAACTCTGAATGGTTGTACTTTGAGACGATCAGATTTTCATCCAGCGTGGTTTGAAGATTTAATCCAACCACCATGCGGTCTTCGGGGATATGTGCCATTCCCAAATCCCGTCTTTCTCCTACCGAAGCCTCAGTGATGGGCCTTCCTTTGAAGATGATCTCACCGCCATCCAGGTTGATCATGCCGGAGATCGCTTCCACAAGTTCGGTCTGTCCGTTTCCGCTGACGCCCGCGATAGCGACGATCTCGCCTTTATGTACATCAAAAGAAACATGTGAAATTGCTGCCAGCCCGTTCACATCAGCGATGCTGATATCCCTGGCTTCGAGCACCGTCTCGCCTCGTTGGATTTCCTTCTTTTTGACCCTCAATAAAACTTCGCGACCGACCATCATGCGCGCCAGTTCAGGGATTGAGGTTTCAGAAACTTTTTTTGTGCCCATCATTTTCCCACCGCGCATGACACTCACGCGGTCAGCTACAGACATTACTTCGATCAGTTTATGGGTGATGAAGATGATGGTGTAGCCTTGCTTCGATAGCCCGCGTATGACAGTAATCAGCTCGTTCACTTCCTGCGGGGTAAGCACAGCGGTGGGTTCATCCAAAATCAGTATTTTTGCCTTGCGCTCTAATACTTTCAGAATTTCCACCCGTTGTTGCATACTCACCGGCAGATCCCAGATGTGAGCGGATGGATCTACTGGCAGGTTAAATTTCTTAGCCAACTCATCCACCAGCTTGTTTTCCTTCTGCTGGTTTAAAAAACCCGCCTGGCTGGGTTCCATTCCCAACAGAATATTCTGGGCGACTGTGAAAGACGGCACGAGCTTGAAGTGCTGGTGAACCATGCCGATGCCATGCTTGATCGCATCATCCGGGTGTCCAATGCGGACTTGGCCGGAGTCAATAAAGATGTCACCGGAATCCGCGTTGATCAAACCATAAAGGATATTCATCAACGTCGTTTTGCCGGCGCCGTTCTCACCGACAAGTGCATGCACTTCACCGCTCTCCACCGAAAAATCAACGCCCTCATTTGCACGGACCTGCGTGGATGGAAAAAACTTGGTGATGCCTTTCATTTCGATTGCAAGCGTCATCGGCACTTCCTTCATATAGACCTCGAGGTCAGGACCTCGAGGTCTATTTTCACATCATTGTATTGAGACTATTGGGAGATCACTGCCACGCATTCGGGCGTCTCAGGTAAAAATGCATCACAGACTTTGAACTCGCCGTTGAGGATCTTCGTGCGATATTCTTCCACAAGTGTTTTGATCTCCGGTATTTTTGAGGTCAGTTCGGCCGGGCCCTGCGTTTCAAATGTGGTAGAGCCTTCGTCCCAGGAAAGACCTGCGGCGCCGTCCTTCATGCCAAGGCGGTGGAAGCCACCGGTAAATTTCCCATCTACAACCAGTTTGATCGCCTCGTAGGTAGTAGCTTCAACCTTCTTGAGCATAGAAACAATCACATGTCCGGGCTGAATATCATCCTGGTTGGAGTCCACACCGATCGCGTAGAGATCACGTTGAGTAGCAGCTTCCAACACACCTTCGCCGGAGCGGCCCGCTACCTGATAGATGATATCAGCATCCTGGTCATATAGACCGAGAGCGGTCTCCAAACCAAGAGTCGGGTTTGAGAAATCAAAGCCGAGATAGCTAACCAGCACCTTACAGTCCGGGCAGACTTCCAATACACCCTGCTTATAACCATAGTAGAACTGGTTCAAGGCGGGGGCATCTCCACCAACCACAGCGCCTACGGTCTTAGTCTGGGTGAGTGAACCGACGATCAAGCCTACCAGGAAACTGGATTCATGAACGTCAATCTGGTAAGCGACCAGGTTCTCAGGCAGGGTCTCAAGAAAGATTTCAGAGGGTGATGCGAACTTCTGGTCCGGGAATTCCTCGACCAGACCGAGAAACATTTCCGGATCCATTGCCAGCCCAAGCACCAGGTCGTAATTCTGGGCGATCGCGCCGCGCAGAGCGGTCTCATTCTCAGCAACACCGCTCGACTCAATGATGTCACATTTGACCGGCAATTCCTTATTGGCCCGTTCAATGCCGCGTGCAGAGGCGTCAATGAAGGAGCGGTCACCCAACGGGTTCGGCGTGATCAACGCACAGGTAAACTTCGCCGCCT
>DAINRK010000685.1:0-2546 GCA_036741855.1 Anaerolineales bacterium | reverse complement strand
CCTTCGTCGAGTCGCTACGGTACGCTTCGTCACTCAGGCCACACACCTGGGTGGCAGGGGCGTTAGAGGGGTTGGCCCAGGTAGCACTCCAGGAAGGAAATGCGACGGAAGCCGTCAAATTTATGAGTGGGGCAGCAGCCTTACGAGCGCAGATGGGAACTCCAGTACGCCCGATTGATATTCCAAGTTTAGAGCAGACGCTTGCGATTACGCGAAACCTGCTAGGTGAGGACGCGTTCGCACGGATTTGGTCAGAGGCACAGGCAGAGCCCATTGAACAACTTCTGAGCACGATCCCGAATGCTGTTTCGCTGGGTATTGCGAGCTGGCCAAGGAACGCGACTCCGATGCTTTCGAACTGATGTGGTAGAAAGTAGATGGGCTCTCGCTCGATCAAATCGTTAGCGGCATCAAGCCGTCTCTGGGTCACATTCCTATTCCGAGGGACTTAAATCAAAACGACGGATAAAATCCGTCCTATGACGTACTTTATCCGTCGTTCTCTGATCATTTTCGTTTTATGATCCCCACCCTGCATTCTCCGGAATTGGAATCGGTTGCTGGTTCTCCCAACCATTATTACGCAAGTATTGCTCAAGCCTCAGCAAGCCGGGATGCAGTTTGCGTAAGGAAGGGATATCTGCATCATACCCTTCGCCATTGAAGAAGTTGAATGCAGCTTTCATTTCCTCTTCTGAACTCCATCCACCACCTGCTGTACGCGGGACCAGATTTACAGGTCGCCCAATCACGTTGCTGAACGTTTCTGCGATTTGAGCTTCGGTCAGTTCATCGCCGGAAAGTTCAATTGTTTTGTGGAGGAATTCTTTGGGATTTGCAAATGCCAGCGCCACAAATACAGCAATATCTTCCACAGCGATAATTTGCATTTCCTTTTCAGGTCTCAAGCCCGTGCCTGTGAATGTTCCATTCAAGATGTAAGCGCGGCTCCAGTTATAGTTATCCATGAAAGCGGCAGGACGCAGAATCGTATAGGGGATGCTCAACGATTGAATGTATTGTTCAATGATCCATTTGCTCTCGAAATGTTTTTGTCCCATGCCGCGATGGGCTGCACCAACCGAAGAATAAACAAGATGTTGAACTCCCGCGGCTTTGGCGGCATCCGCGACGTTCTTTCCCTGTTGGATCTCGCCTTCATAGCCAACGTTTGGCAGCCAGAAGTTTTGCACGCTGAAGACTCCATAGGCACCGCTAAACGCCGCGTCCAATTCGGACCGAGAATCCATGTCGCCTGCGACTAGCTCCGCGCCAGCTTGGGCTAATGCCTGAGCGGTGGGTTTGTTCACGTCCCGCGTGAGCACCCGCACTTTCCATCCGTCTGCCAAAAGTTTTCTGGCAACCGCTCCCCCTTGCTGACCTGTCGCACCGTTCACTGCAATTACTTTGTCGTTCATGTTCTTTTCCTTTCAACCTTTAATGGTTTTGGTTTGTTTTCCTTTACCTAGCTTCTTACATAGCTCACTCAGTGTTTTTTGCTCGTTGGCGGAGAGCACACTGAACTCATCCACTAATGCCGCCACATGACCGGGGAACACCGCCTCGACCTTCGCCTTGCCTGCCTCCGTCAAATGGACGTGGATCACCCGGCGATCTTCCACATCTCTCTCACGCCGCACCATGCCATCCCGCTCGAGGTTATCGATCACGGTTGTAAGATTGCTGCCGCTCTTGAGCACCTTGTTGCTGATCTCACCTTGAGTCATGTGACCTAAATGATAGAGCGCCTCCAACACGGCGAATTGCGAATACGTGAGATCACCGATTGTCTCGCGTTCCGCCAGCCGCGCCAGCAGGGAGTTCGTACAGCGAGACAGTTTGATGAATGTGTCCAGCGTGCGCATCTCTGCACGTGTTCCGACATAGTGGGTAGGCATTCTCAAATTCCTTTTACATCAAATAGTTCGATGTCAAAATATTATATCAAATGAAAGAGTTTGTCAAGACGGAGGATACCTAGCCGTTCGACCAGTTCTTTTGAAATATTTATGATTACACGTACTTTGCCAAGAAGTGTACGATGATTTGGTAAATCTCCATCAAGGATGGAGAAAAGATTGCGTCCGGCTCGATGAGGCAATGCCGTCCGTTCTTGACGAGCACAACTGAGCGTCGATAGCGACCTGCGTCCGGCGTCACATACGTGATCGGGCTTGCCTGCACGATGTTATGTTTACCGAAGCCGATCCGCTTCATCATTTCAATATCCGCATTGGGGAAATTCCTCGTCAGGTCGATCACAGCGGCGAGAGCAATGACCGCTTTCACGCGGCTCGACTGATCCAGATATTCTCCAACATCAAAGCCCGCGTTCTGATCGCTTGTGCCCAATACCGATACAAGATGTCCACCGGCGCTTGCCCCCATCCCGGCGAGGCGATCCAGATCGATGCTATATTCCCCCGCGTGTGCCCGCAACGAGCGGACCGCGCACTTGACATCCTCGATCATTGCTGGATACATAATCCTTTTGTGCCCTATTTCCCCTGATTTCGGGGGAAGGTGGTTCGGAACAGATCCGCGAA
>DAINRK010000684.1:1449-2549 GCA_036741855.1 Anaerolineales bacterium | reverse complement strand
GGCCTGTGGTGGGTAAAAACATTGATGACGCGCCTCGGCGGTTCTGTCGCTGTGGAAAGTGACGGGGTTCACGGCACCACGTTTCGGTTACGCCTGCCATGTACTGGTGTGGGGCAAACATGACGACTCAGGTTCTGCGTGCGCTAGTGGTTGAAGATGATCATTCGTGGCAACAGATCATCAGCGAAATCCTTTCGGATTGCGGGTTGGAAGTGGATATCGCTACGAATCTGGATGAAGCCAACCTCAGTCTCAAATCCCAGCCGCATCGCGTCGTGGTTGTGGACCTTTCACTTTCACCGGACGACCATAATAATTATGACGGCTTGCGCGTGCTGGATGCAGTCCGCCGGCTTGACCCGAACTGCCGAGCCATACTTCTGACCGGGTTTGCAACGGTCGAACTGGCTGTTACAGCACTCACAGACTATGGTGCATTTACATTTTTGAGAAAGGAAAGTTTCCATCGCAGCCAGTTCCGTGACATTGTGTATCGGATTCTAGTCAGCCCTCCCATTCTTTCCACGCCGGTTCCTGCTTCTGTTTCAACGGCTTCAACGTACTCTCTAAAAGGACAGAACGGCCATACCCTCAAGCCTTCCCGCGAAAGAGCGCTGGTCGTGGAAGATGACGCTGGATGGAGAAGCATCCTCGAGGAACTCCTGGGCGATGCCGGGTTTATGGTGCGCACTTGTGCAAGTTTTGGTGATGCACTGGGCTATTTGCGCAAAGAAAAATTTTCACTGGCAATCATTGACTTATCTTTGCAGGGAACAACCCAAAATTTGCTTAATAATGATCCAGCCAGTTCAAATTTGGAAGGCTACCAATTGCTTGCCAACACACAGAGCAACAACATCCCGACGATTGTTGTCAGCGGCATCACTGAACCACAGGAAATTCAGCGAGTGTATGCCAGTTATTCGATCTCAGCCTATATCGAGAAACAGGCCTTCGACCGTGCGGCATTTCGCAGACTGGTCGAGGAGACGAAACAAATTCACGAATCGCAGAGTGAGTTGGGCGCATTGACAGAACGCGAGCGAGAGGTTCTTGATTTACTGGCACAAGGCCTCACCAACAAAGAAATCGCAGAGAAA
>DAINRK010000684.1:0-1349 GCA_036741855.1 Anaerolineales bacterium | reverse complement strand
GGGCAGGATAACTTTGAGGTCTTTCTGGTCTGAAATCTGTTGCACAGATCACTTTGCACTTTTGCATACTATTCCATATTAATTCTTATCTAAGGATACAACTATCAGGTAAAATCAAAAATTATCCGTTGATTTTGTATTGGGAGAATAGGATGTAATGAAGAATTTTCCTGCAATCCTGCGCTTCGAGATTTCGCTCTTCTTATTTGTCACCGTCACGTTCATCACCGTTACGCCGGCTTTCTCCCAAACGGCGATATCCAGAGTAGTCGTCACCTTCGTCAATGGCAATGACACCTTTCCTGAAGTGCAACTGCAAGTCAAACCGCTTGATGCAAATGGCGCTTTCATCCCAGGCGTAGCTGCCAATCAGTTCTCCATCCGGGAGGAAAACGAAACCGTACAAATCGAGGAGGTGAGAACCGCGTCCCTGCCGCTTAATGAGCGCGTGGTCTTCGTGATAGATGAATTGGTGATCGCTCCTCATATACAAGTCGTACGCGAAGCGATTCAATCCTTTGCCGAGAATCAAATGCAAGCGGGTGATCTGGTGGAAGTGCTCGCTGCATCGGAGAGTGGAAGAACGCAAACCATTGTCGAATTAACAGGAGACCCGGAAGAGGTCGTCAATGGGATAAAGAATTATGAGCCCGGCTCCGCGTCAGGTACCCTTCTACTGGACACGATCAACGAGGGACTGACGGAGCTATCTTCTTTGAGTGAGAATACGGAGGGGTTAAATCGGATATTTGTGTTTTCGGTCAGCATCATTGATTCACGTAACCTGAATGAAACGATTGAAAATGCAACACAGTCGGGAATCCCAATCCATACAGTATTGCTTGGATTGCAGGACGCCAAAGGCGCCCTGAGCAGACTGGCTCGTGAAACCGGGGCCGGGGAAGGAACGATATCCCCCGAAGACCTGAATGAACTGTTTGCGACTCTCGAAGCCGAAAGCATCCAGGATCAATACTTGATTAGCTATCGTTCAAAAGCGAATCAGTCCGGCGAGCATAATCTCGTTGTGACTATTGGTGGTGTCTCATCGAACGCTGTCGCGTTTAATCTCGACCAACTTGACTCTCCCATCGTGCGCATTACAGCCCCGGCTTCCGCTACCACCATAACACGCACCGAGACTTTCTTTGGTCAAGACCCAGAAACGATTCAACCGGCCGAACAGACTGTGGTTGTGGAAATCAACTGGCCCGACAGTCATCCGCGCGAGATTCTTAAGGAAAAGACTGCGCTTGTAGTGAATGGCAAGTCATTGAGTTTAGAACCCACCATCCGCGATAACGGGAAAGATCCAGTCATTTTAGAATTTACCTGGGATCTGCGTGAGG
>DAINRK010000683.1:0-2551 GCA_036741855.1 Anaerolineales bacterium | reverse complement strand
TTCTGAGTGAGGTTGAAAAACTTTCGCCCGAGCTGCAAACCATCTACAAATATTATCGCCAGGCATTTGGTCCATTTTCGCAGGGGCCGGCGGGCATTATCTCGCGCCAGGGCGATGAATGTGTCTTCAGCGTGGATGCCCTGGGGCTGCGACCGCTGTGGTTCGGTGACACCGAAAAGGAATATTTCTTCTCGTCCGAAAAAGGTGTCTATCATCTCGACACGATGCGCATCGATCCTGTCCCTCTCTCTCCGGGCGAGAAGATGCGCATCCGCGTCCGCCGCGGTCAAAGCGTGGAAGTTCTGGACTACCCCGCCATTCAGCAGCGGATTTTGAATCTGACGCTACGCCGCTTCGGCTCACTGGAGATGATGAACAAGCGCCTCGCCCTGACCACGCCGAAGCCCTTCGACACGGCTCAGGACAAGCCTGTTACTGACCATCAACCTTCTGCTTCGCCTCATCCCTCCTCTGAGATCAAGCTCGATAATCGCATGTCCGCCTTTGGTTGGGGACGAGAAGATCGTGAATGGATTCAAGAACTCGCTAAAAATGGAATCGATCCCATCAGCTCACTCGGCTATGATGGACCTCTTGCGCCTTTATCAAAAGAACGACAGAACATTGCCGACTATTTCAAAGAAGCTGTCGCGGTGGTGACCAACCCCGCCGTGGACCGTGAACGCGAGGTCGAACATTTTTCCACACAATCGATGCTCGGCGCGCGCCCGCCACTCATCCCCGGCGAACTCGGACAGGAAATCACGTTCACACTTGATACACCAATTCTTTTGGATGATTCAAAATACTTTCCAACAATGCTCCAGCCGCCGTCCCCGGCGGCGGATGTAGTGGCAAACCCCAACGCCGAGGACGGCGATGGGAGCACCAAGGCAAAAGAAACTTATGAATACATCTCACGCGAATCGGGTTATCCGACTCTTAATACACTCATTCAACAATACCCTGCGTCACAGGTCACTGAGATTCAAACCGTGACTCTTGAAAATGAATCGACTGCACAGGCATTGGAACGAATCGCTCAAAATGCAGTGGAGGCTGTTCGGAACGGAAGCAGGCTCATCGTCCTGAATGATGCGGAGGCCTTTCTTGAGACTAATGGCTGGGTAGATCCCATCCTTGTCTTGGGAGTTGTGGACAGCGCCCTACGACTATCCTTTATCGAAAATACACCAGCCACCTCGCCCACGCCAATCCCATTGAGTGATAACGGCAAGATTGATCTGGGACTCGTGGCATCGAATCCGCAAGTCAATTTGAGAAGGCAGGCAGGGATCCTGATTCGTAGTGGCGCAATTCGCAACCTGCATGATTTGATCATGTGCGTGGGTATGGGCGCAGATGCGATCCTGCCGTACCTCATTTTTGAAGCGACTCTAAGCGATGCGAACGTGACGCTCGATGAACAGATGGCGCGCATGAAGAATCTGTTGAAAGCGTTGCGAAGCGGAATCGAAAAGTGCACCAGCACCATGGGCATTCATGAGGCGCGCGGCTACGGGCGCTTGTTTGCGAGCATCGGCTTGAGCAATGCGCTTGCGCTTACGCTTGGCACAAGCAACTACGCTGGTTCGGAAATGGGCGGCTTGACCTGGGAGAATCTTGATGCAGATATTCCCGCGCGCAAAACTGATTACCACAGCGCGGGGCGCGGTGATCTTTCGCGCGTGAATCATTTCTACCCGAAGATTTGGAAGATGGCCGGCAAACTTGGTAAAGGTGAAGCCGATTGGCGCGCTTATGAGGAACATGTGGAGAATACGGCGAAGACCAACCCGGTGACGATTCGCAACATTCTTGATTTTCGTTACGATGCCAATTCAATGATTGACCCAAACAATGTTGATCTGGGAATTACATCACATCGTTTACCGTTCCTGATTTCGTCCATGTCGTTTGGATCGCAGGGTGAGATTGCCTATCGTGCGTATGCTGAGGCTGCATCTCGTTTGAATATGCTTTCGCTCAACGGCGAGGGCGGCGAGATTCCCGATTTGCTCGGCAAGTATCCCTTCAATCGCGGCATCCAAATTGCGTCGGGTCGTTTCGGCATCACGGCGGAAACGATCAATGCCACGAACCTGATCGAGATCAAAGTCGGTCAGGGAGCGAAACCGGGAGAAGGTGGTCATCTGCCTGCCCGCAAGGTGACACAAAAAGTGGCGTCGGCCCGTCATGCCAGCCCCGGTGTAGATTTGATCTCGCCCTCCAACAACCACGATATTTATTCGATCGAAGACCTCGCGCAGTTTATTGAAGAATTGAAAACAATCAATCCCAAAGCGCGCGTCGCGGTGAAAGTGCCGGTCGTGCCTGGTATTGGTATTATTGCTGTTGGTATTGCCAAAGCGGACGCGGACATTATTTGTCTCACAGGCTACGATGGAGGTACGGGCGCGGCGCGCTCACACTCATTAAGATACGTGGGACTTCCCGCCGAGGTTGGAGTCGTGGATGCACATCGCGCGTTGACCGAGGCGGGTCTGCGCGAAAAGGTCGAACTCTGGGCTGACGGTGGAGTCCGCTGCGC
>DAINRK010000682.1:0-2560 GCA_036741855.1 Anaerolineales bacterium | reverse complement strand
GTTGATTACTGATATGAATCAAGCTGTGCCTGATCTGTTTCGCAGGCGCGCGGAATGGCTGGCAACGCATCAATCGGTCAATGAGCTGGTCAAAGGTAAGTAGGTCACGTTTGCGACGTGACACGGCAATGAGCTGTCACGCTAAAAGCGTGACCTACAAGATGCCATCAAGAACCACTGCGCGAAAAATTGCTTAGATACCGGCGTGGTTAAGCAAAGTTCTAATTGCACTGATTTATGAAATACTGTATAGTTAGGGCAGAAATCCCCATCTTAAAGCACAGAGGAGACGGAACATGGCAGATAGTGTTTATAAAGTCATTGAGTTAGTCGGCACCAGCACAGAATCATGGGAGAAGGCTGCCACGGTTGCAGTGGAACGTGCGGCACAGTCCCTGCGCGATTTGCGCATTGCAGAGGTCGTTCAGCTGGACATGCATATAGAAGAAGGCAAAATCGTCGCGTATCGCGCCAAAGTAAAAGTCTCGTTCAAATACGAGGGCAGCGAGTAATATCTGTTTGATAGAGGGGGTAAAAAGTCTTTACTTTCATTATGATCCATAAAACTCCTTGAAGAAATGTGTAATCCAGGAGAAGTTTATTATTTTGTTTTCCCAAACAGGAGAAACTTATGACAGCGTATGTCATCGTTGATATCCACATTACTGACCCGGTCGGCTATGAAGAATATAAAAAACTTGCAAGTGTGACGGTTGAACGCTACGGAGGAAAATACATCGCCCGCGGAGGCAAAACCGAAATCCTTGAAGGTGATTGGTCTCCGAGCAGGCTAGTGCTTTTGGAATTCGAAAATTCTGAACAGGCAAAGAAATGGCTTAATTCTCCCGAGTACAACCACCCAAGGCAATTGAGACATAAGACGGCTACCAGCAATATGGTAGTGATCGAAGGGGTTTGATAGAATTGCGTCCATGTCTGAACTCGAAAAATTTATTGCGCAGTACACTGATAAGATAATCTCTGTCGCTGTTCACGATCTGGAAACTAAAAAAGAGATTCTGATCAACGCAGATGAATCTTTTCACCCTGCGAGCACGATCAAGGTGCACGTGATGATGGAGGTTTTCCGCCAGGCAGAAGAAGGAATCCTATCCCTGGATGATCATCTGCCACTGGTCAACTCATTTACCAGTATCGCAGATGGAAGCAAGTTCGCGCTGGATGTAAATGATGATTCTGAAGTCACACTGTACCGACGCCTGGGCGAAAGTGAAACGATCCGTGACCTGACAAGGCTGATGATCGTCAGAAGCAGCAACCTGGCGACGAATATCCTGCTCGAAAAAGTAGGCGCCAAAAGCGTGAATGATTTTATCCGGGCGCTCGGCATTGATGGCGTGATTCTAAAGCGCGGTGTGGAAGACAATGCAGCCTTCCGCCTGGGGTTGAACAACAGCGCCACCGCGCGTGGACTTACACAAACCATGCATTTGATCGCCGAGGGAAAAGTCGTATCGAAGAAAGCTTCAGAGCAAATGATTCAGATCCTGCTGAAACAGGAATTCAACCAAAGTATTCCTGCCCTGCTTCCATATTCAGTCAGAGTCGCCCATAAGACAGGTTGGACAGGTACTGTATACCACGACACAGGAATCGTTTTTCCTCAAGGTCGAAAGCCTTATGCAATTTCTCTCATGACAAGAGGATTTGCTGAAGATACTGAAGATGAAGCCCATAAATGCATGGCAAATATTTCAAGGATGGTTTACGAAGGACTTCAATGATCACTATTTCCTCCCTGACCTACTATCCCATAAAAGCATGCCGCGGCGTTGAAGTCGACTCAGCGATTGTCGAACGGATGGGTTTTCAACATGACCGCCGCATGATGGTTGTCACGCCGGAAGGCGGTCATCTCACCCAACGCGAGTATCCGCGGCTGGCCCTGGTGACTCCAAAATTGAACGACGGTTGCGTTACTCTCTTCGCGCCGAATTATGATTCCATACAATTTGCGACCCAAACATCAGGAGCGTCTTATCCTGTCAGCATATGGAAAAGCAAAGGTGTACAAGCCATTGACCAGGGCGACGAAGCTGCACAGTGGTTTTCAGACTGGATTGGGACGTCTGTGAGATTGGTCCACATGGCGGATGGCTACAAACGACTCGTCGATGCAGAATATGCCGTCAACGCGGATGACCACACGGGTTTTGCCGACGGATATCCGATTCTGATCACATCCGAAGAGGGACTTCAGGATTTGAATTCTCGGCTGGAATCGCCCGTCCCAATGAACCGTTTTCGGCCCAATATCGTTGTCCAGGGCGGCGGCGCCTATGTGGAAGATACCTGGAACGGAATTAGGGTCGGAGACGTTGAATTAGCAATTGTCAAACCCAACGCGCGTTGTGTGGTCACGACGATTGATAAGGATACTCTTGAAAAAAGCAAGGAACCGCTCAGGACACTTGAGAAATATCGAAGGCACAGGCTCGGAGCGATCTTCGGGCAAAACGTCATTCCGTTAAACGAGGGCAGGATTCAGCTAGGGATGACCGTGGAAGTTCTGTCACCTGTCATTGCGAGCCATCCTGAG
>DAINRK010000681.1:0-2561 GCA_036741855.1 Anaerolineales bacterium | reverse complement strand
ACTCCCCGACGTCAGCTGCACGCTTTGTTGGGCAACCTTTATGGACACAAGACTCACCGCCTAAAACAAGACGCCACCGCTCAAGTGACAAAATTATGGCACGAAATTTAGAGCTTGGCAATCATCAAAAAGGACACACTCTGGCTAAACGCTCATCAATCTTCATCAATCTGGTAAATATCAAATCCAATACTGGCATTCAACTCAGCCATGCCTTTGATGCTTTGACTTGAAATAAGAGGACCATTTCCAGCGTATAAATATGTGTTTTCCCAAAGCACACCAAAATAGGTTTCGCCGTTTTTCGCAAAATTCAGAATGTCTTCTCTGTGCGGCAATAATTTCTTAAGTAAGTATTCAAAATGCTTGTTGATGTCTTTTGATTTGACTTTACCTTTAGTGCTTAGTTGCCACCATCCCTCTTTATGAGGCTGCAATAGTGCTCCTTTGATATTTCGACGTTCATCCCCACGCCTTGCCGAATTAGTGGGATTGATTCTAAGAGCTAAACTCACTGCATCAGGATCTAATTTAGGCGCAGTCAAGTCAAAATCTACATGGACACGACGTATTGTTGAAAGGTGAAAAGAGCTCAATTTCATGCAAAACCTCAAGTAGAAATTTGGGTTGCCCAACTAGGGCTTAAGCCACTCCTTGCAGCAAAATACTCCATAATGGCTTCTGAACACGCAACGTGCGGCATAAACTACCAAAAAGGATTGTTATGCAAAAAGGTGCTGCATAAAACCCCAAATAGTGGTATTATGCGGAAACATTCCGCTTAAGGAACTTTCTCTTATTCTTGCCGGGGAATCCTTTCACCTTCATCCATTCCTCCTGACCACAACTGAAAAGGCTGCCTTCACTCAGACCATTCCATTATAGCATGGCCTCGAGTAGCAATCTGCGCCTGGTGCACACAGGTAGATTGCAACTGGCAGCCTGCCCACAAATCCAATCCTGTCTGGAGGCCATCATGACCATTACACCTAACGCCGTTGCTCGACCTGTCGGAGAAAAAAAACTGCTGGATATCTACAGCGAAGCCCTCCGCAACCGACACTATTCCTTGCGTACCGAGGCAACCTACATTTCCTGGGTTCGCCAATTCATCCTCTACCACAACAAACGCCACCCGCGCGAAATGGGAACGGCCGAGATCAACGACTTCATCACGAACCTCGTGAATCGACGAACCGTGGCCGCCTCCACACAGAATCAGGCGATCAGCGCGATCATGTTCCTCTACCGCAACGTTCTGCACATTGAGCTGGATGAGACTGAGATCCTGCCGATTCGCCCCACCAAGCCCAAACGGATTCCAACCGTTCTCTCGCGCGACGAAGCCAAACGCGTCATCGCGCGCATGGAAGGCGTCTACAAGCTTATGACCCAGATCATGTATGGCAGCGGACTCCGCCTCATGGAGGTCATCCGGCTCCGCGTTAAGGACCTCGACTTCGACAATCGGCAAATCATCGTGCGCGACGGAAAAGGAGAGAACGACCGCATCACACCGTTCCCAGACGCCCTCCTTGCAACCATGCGTTTGCAAATCCACCAGGTTCGCATTCAGCACGAACTGGATCTTATCCAGGGTTATGGAACAGTCTATCTCCCTTATGCCCTCGAACGGAAATATCCGAATGCCAATCGCGAATTCATATGGCAGTACGCATTCCCCGCCTCGTCGCTTTCCGTGGATCCGCTCACCGGTATTCGCCGGCGGCATCACCTCGCCGAATCGAATCTACAGAAGGCCGTCAAACGCGCTGCGCGCCTTGTAAAGATAGACAAGCACGTTACACCGCACATCTTTCGCCATAGCTTTGCTACGCATCTCCTCGAAGCCGGATACGACATCCGCACCGTTCAGGAACTGCTGGGTCACAAAGATGTCAAAACCACTATGATCTATACCCATGTGCTTCAACGTGGCGGGCTGGCGGTTAGGAGCCCGTTGGATATGTAATATTTCTTCTTCCTTTAGATTGCCCCTTTATCGCGCAGCGTAGAAATATCCTCAACTGAATAATTCAATAAACCTGTGAGCACCTCTTCCGTATGCTCTCCTAACATCGGTGGTGGTCTCAGGATTTCTGCTGGGGTTTGGGAAAATTTATAAGGGAAGCCCGGCACGCGCACGGTCCCGGCAGACGGGTGCTCGGATTCGAGAGTCATCTCACGCGCGAGTGCCTGCGGGTGCGAAAAGACTTCAGGAATCGAGTTGATACGTCCGCAGGGAATCCCGGCTTTTGCCAGGTCGGCAAGCCAGTCATTCACATCCCGTTGCGAGAAGATTTGATTGAGTTCTGCCACCAGTACGTCTCTGTTTGTGACCCGGTCTCTATTGGTGGTAAAGCTGCCCTCAGTTTTCCATTCGGGACGGGCAAGCAGGTCACACAATTGTCCCCATTGTTTATCATTCGCTACACCCACGATGAACCAGCCATCCCGCGCAGAAAATGCATCATATGGGACGAGGTTTGGATGCGCGTTCCCTAAGCGACTGGGTGCCTTTCCGCCAACCAGATAATTAGATGCGACATTGGTCAGGAGCG
>DAINRK010000680.1:0-2562 GCA_036741855.1 Anaerolineales bacterium | reverse complement strand
TGCCTGCTGGCAAATCAGGGAATGTTACTATTGCTTTTAGCCCAGATGGCAAGCACCTGGCAAGTACAGGTGACAACAATACTGCCAAAATCTTGGACCTAACCAATGGAGAGGAATTGTTTAGTTTGAAGGGACACACTGGAGCAGTTGTACAGCTTGCCTTTAGTCCAGATGGAAAACGCCTGGCAACGGCCGGTGAGGACGGAGTGCGAGTCTGGGATGCCGTAGCAGGTGAGGAATTGTTTGTAGTGAATAATGGTGGTGCTATCTATACCATTGCCTTCAGTCTGGATGGGAAGAAGTTAGCAACTGGTGGTCAAGAACATGGGATGACAACTATATGGGATGCAACGACTGGTAAAAAGTTAATTTCACTATTCGGTCATACGCGCGCAGTTTACGCTGTGGCATTCACGCCGGACGGATCAAGGCTGGCAACTGCCAGCGGGGACGGAACGGTGAAAATTTGGAATGCTGAAAGCGGCGAAGAATTGCTAACTCTGCTTGGGCATACAGGCAGGGTCTTTGGCCTGGCGATCAGTCCAGATGGGACACGATTAGCAACGGCTGGTCAGGATGGAATCTCACGCGTCTATTTATTGAAGATCGAAGAATTAGTAAAGTTAGCGCGCTCACATCTGACACGTTCACTGAGCATAGAAGAATGCCAAAAATATTTGCATATGGATACCTGTCCCTCTACGCCCTGAAACTAAATTAAGCGATCACATTTATACAAGAGAACGCAGATTTACTCTTTCCTCGTCCGCACCCAGGTTGCGACTCCAATCACCCCGATAAATAATCCGCTCACAGAGGCCCCCCAGGAGAAAAAATTTAGAAAGAAGGTTGACTCCAACACATGAATCAATATCAGGAAGGGTAGGATGATACCCAACAGCATGAGTGTCAAGCCAAGGCCTACTAAAAGGCGTGGAGAGTTCATCATTTATCCTCGCGTCGACATTATGCTCGAAGAGTAATGGACCCAGCAACCGCGAGTGAAGTCAAAGCAATTTTCATCATCATTTGCGTTTTGTCTACGCGCTGCCATTTGTGCCTGGCGCTGCGCTCACATCACCCTGATGCAATTCGCGAGCGCCAGTATTGTCATATAACCAGCAGGCCACAAAGTGGCCGGGCTCAGGTTCAAAGTCAGGTGGGAACCGTACATCACACAAGCCAGCCATAAAATGCGGGCAACGTGGATGGAAGCGGCACCCTGTTGGAGGGTTGACCAGACTCGGCGGTTCCCCAGGTGGCACTTCCTTGAACGTATCAGCATTGTGCGCATCCGGGTCGGAGGTTGCAGCAAGCAAGGCATGTGTGTAAGGATGCAACGGATTATCAAGCAGATGCCGCGTATCGGCTTTCTCGATCAGGTTGCCAGCATACATCACAAAGATGCGCCTTGAAAAATATTTCACCGTCGAAAGATCATGTGTAATATAAATCACTGATAGTCCATGTGACTGCTGCAACGCTCGCAGAAGTTTGAGAATCTCCACACGCACCGAGGCATCCAGCATCGAAACAGGTTCGTCGGCAACGATCAACTTTGGCTCGCGCAGCATGGCACGCGCGATCACAATTCGTTGCTGCTGACCACCGCTCAGCATGTGTGGGAACTTCTGTAAAAAATCTTCCACGGGATGCATTTTTACTTCGGTCATCACTTTATTGATTCGTGCAAGCCGTTCTTCCTTATTTTTCATACCGCTGATCAACAACGGCTCTTCCAAAATCCTTTGTACATTCATGAAAGGCGGCAGGGCGCCATAAGGATCCTGTTGAACGTAACCAACTTTAAAACGATAATGCCTGATGCCATCCCCTTTCAACTCAGATAAATTCTCGCCATCAAAGATAACATCCCCACTGGTGGGAATGTTCAGTCCGAGGATCGTTTTCATGAGACTGGACTTGCCGCATCCCGACTCGCCGACGACTGCCACTGTCTCCCCTTCCTCCAGGTTAAAGCTGACACCGTCCACCGCCTTGACATATCCTGCGTGTCCGAACCCGAAGCGGCGTAATTCGTACCAGACATGCAAATCCTGAATGGACAGCAACGGCTCGGTTTCTTTTTCTTCTGAAACATCCATTTTCACCTCGCGCAATTCCGTTTTCATTTCTCATTCCTTGTGTCTATGTCATTGCGAGGAAGGCTTTAGCCTGACGAAGCAATCCTCTTGTTACTTTGCAGATTGCTTCGGGCTACCGCCCTCGCAACACTCCCCGGCACTTGCGCCCGGGGCAAGTGTGCACCTGCGTGCAAGTGCAGGTGTGACATTTATCTCTTCTCGGTTGCCGAGCCAAACCCTGTCAGCAATCCTTTCAAGCACTCCATCATGCCAAGATGGCGACAATCATGTGTCAGAAAGACCAGCAGGTTCAAACGAATTCTCTCGATCTTCTTCGCCAATTCTTCATCCGTATTCTCAAAGTCCGCATACTTTGTATCCAGCAGTCCAACAAATTCCTCAATCGCCTCGTAGGAATTTCGCAGATATCCCAGCAATTCATCCTTCTTCGGGATGGGCAAATTGGCCGCTACCTCAT
>DAINRK010000679.1:0-2565 GCA_036741855.1 Anaerolineales bacterium | reverse complement strand
ACTATGTATCTGTGGCTTAACTTTGGCACCGTCTAATGTTTCAATAGTCACAGTTCTTCGCGTCACTACTGCCATTTGACGCGATTCTAAAAAGATCACATTTCGTGCATGATCCATGATTGCTGGAGTATCGCTCGCAATATAATTCTCATTTTCGCCAAGACCCAATACCACACCACCAGCATTGCCAATGCGCGCTGTCACGATTTTGTCGGGTTCATCAGCAGACATGAGCACTACTACGTTTGCTCCCTGGATTTGATTGAATGTCTTGCGAGCGGCTTGGACTAGGTCAATGCCTGTTGCTAGATAATGCTCAACCAGATGTACAATGGTTTCCGTATCTGTATCCGATTGAAATACCACGCCTTCCGCGGTCAGTTCGTCCTTGAGTTCCAGGAAATTTTCGACAATCCCGTTTTGCACAACGACGACGCGCCCTGTCTGTCCGAGATGCGGATGAGCATTGCGTGCACTTGGCGCTCCATGAGTTGCCCAACGCGTATGTCCGATGCCTGGTGCGCCATTAATAGGAGATTTGCCAAGAAGGTCAATTAGTTGAGATAACTTTCCCGCGTCTTTCCTCACTTCAAGCTGGCCGTCGTTTAACACAGCAATACCTGCTGAATCATAGCCTCGGTATTCGAGCCTTTTCAAGCCATTGATGATAATGGGCGTCGCATCACGCGGCCCGATATATCCAACGATTCCACACATGGGGATCCTCCGATAGTTTTAGAAATTAGATAGTGGGAGATTGGGGACTGATCACAGTCTCCACGCGAAGCGTCCAATCTCGTCTTTACCATTCTTTGCGGTTTTCGCCGTGTGATTACTCTCGCGGTGTTGTGGCAAAGTTTGTCTTCGGAGGGAAAGATAAAGCGGGTGATGGCGCACCCGAAGGGCTTCCGCTGATCTGTCGATTTTCCTACCTCATCCTGCCCTTGCTGAAAGGAGGGATGATCGGTAGTTAACTCCATCTCGCGATGGAGAACCCTTATCCTCGTCATCCTTACTACCACATTATGGGTATTCAGGATCATGCGCTGTCTTTCCTCATTTATTTAATTGTAAATACCACCTCCTTCTATGTTTGTATGGGCGAAAATTTTAGACGATGAATTATGTGCCCTATCAAGTTGTTAATAGGACGGAAAGATACGATTATGGTTACGCTCTAGATTAGGATGTTGAGATTGGGTTATTTCAGCATGCCATTGCTAGTAAGCTGTCTATAACGCTATCATGTTATTCTGAGAGCTGTACTTCGGGCATGGTCATCGAGTCGTAGTTTTCTGCATCAGAATAGACAATCTTTACATTGCTACTTCCATCTGCTTCGATTGAATAACCAATGATCTGACTGTGAAAACCGTTTGATGAACTATTTCCCTTAATGAGGATGGGTGAAGAGGGTGCCAAAATTGTGCCCTGGATAATGGATTCGGGTCCCCCATCAAGGATAACTTTATTACTGTTTTCCAGAGGAAGGAAAATGAGCAAACCGGCGTTATCGCCACTATTGGGCGCATCCAAGACAATATTGGCATTGCCGAAGCGAACTTCCCCCTGCAATACTTTGAAGACAACATTATGACCCTGAATAGGATCATTGAATTTTATTCCCTTTTCAAGGCAATACACACCAGGCTCCAGCCGTGTAACGCCCACAGGCGGAAATTCATCTGTCCATTCTCCGGGAGTCATTGATGTGCCATCTTCGCTGACCTGAGCGATATTTCCCTCGCAATCCACTTCTGGCATGAAGAAAGGTGGAGGATAGTTGACCGGAACTGCACCAACCACAACACCGGGCGTGAAGAGGAGCGGTTTCTGGATAGAGGCACCACCAACAACATCGATCCTATATCCATCGTTGACTTGAATACTGCCATTGCCGTGTTGCAAAAGTGCACAAGTCTCATTATTGGAATTGATAAATACACCACCGCCAGTTATATCGAGTGTCGCATCTCCATGAATCCAGAAGGATTTCTGATTTCCACAGTTGCTGGACGGTGCCAGGCTGATGACCGCCATGCCGTTGAGGATTTGTGTGATCTCGACCGACTTGGTGCGTGCGACAGCTTGTACCACGTTAGTTATTCTATCGCGTCCTACAATGCGTGCAAAATACATGTTGACGTGCGATGTAATAATGACCTGAATGTACTCAACATTATCTGAATGTGGCCCATCCTTTGGTGGACTATAAAACTCGACAAGATTCGTAGTGCCATTATTGTTGTAGCCATTTTGAGTTGCAGAAGTAAAGGCCGCAGACACCATATCCTGTCCACGAATTCGGGCAAGCGCTGCCGAAAGTGCGGCGGCATCCGCGGCATTTTGTGCTTTACGACGGTCTAGGAAAACATTGCCCCCATCTACGACCAAACCAACGATCCCTGCCAAACCTGCTAAGGCAAGCGCGATAATTATCAACGCTTGCCCATTTGGCTTATTTTGTTTAAGCATTAATCCACTCTGATACTCTCACTATTGTGCCAGTTCAACTTGCGGGGGAACTGGCGCATCCCAGTTTTCATCATTATCATAGACAATGGT
>DAINRK010000678.1:0-2571 GCA_036741855.1 Anaerolineales bacterium | reverse complement strand
CTTTTCCCATCGCATCGTTGGCGCTTCTACCGCTTGTCTCATAATTAAGTAAACTTTTTCATCGCTTTGCAGGCTGGAATCAAAACTTGAAGGTTAGCAAATTATGCGGCACTCTGTAATTTAGTTACCTATCTACCGGTAACAACCAATTTTATGTCGGAATTCCGCCATTTTTGCAGCAACGTCTGGGGAAGCGGTATGTTTTCTTATCCTGGATTTTGTAACAGGTGTATCAAAGGATAGATTGCCGCCCTGTTTGCAGACACAGATGCTCCCTGAGCATCCATCCAACAGAACCTGTTACAGAGTGCCGCACGCCCCTGGCGTATTTAACCTTGAACTTTGAAATTTGGCATACAATCGTAACGAAAAGTTTAATTACTTCTGAGACAAGCGGTAAAACGAAATTCTTTTGTCAGTGCATAATGGAATCATTGATGCATCGTGGTAAACTGAATTTATGACAATCGCAACTGCCACAGCGAATCCCAATCTCTCGTTCATCGAATACTGGGGAACTTTTCCAGGTCTTTAGGCAAGGCATTACTTCATTTTCCAAATTTTGAAAATTACCCAAGTAATTTTGCATTCTACTGAGGTCTCTCTATAACTTGGGAAGTGAAATCTCTACGGCCCTGTTCAGATTTCCAATTCGAAACCCGACTCGAACCACTGAATACCAGTTTTGCTTGTTGCTACATCTGCATAACGGCCCAAAGCATTTAATTTTCCCCTGGAATCAAACCTTAACATAAGCAAAAACCGCTCAGCATGATCTGTTGGCGGTTTCAAGAAAATTTATGCCCCCACGGGGATTCGAACCCCGGTCGTAGCCTTGAAAGGGCTGCGTCCTAGTCCACTAGACGATGGGGGCTAATGGATATCAAAGCGGGCGGATTTTATCATTCCCTAATGTAACGGTCAAGCAATTCCACTACTTAACGGTAGTAACGACTCTGCAAAGCGCCATGTGGGTAAGTCGTTACGATACTATTATTTTTTATCCTCTTTTGCACGTTGGCCAAGTAATGCTAATATATCCACTTTTTCGCGGTTGAAAAGAACAGCCGGGCTTTCAACTTTGAGGTTAGGCATCAGGATCGCAGTAAGGACTGCTTCATAGATCGGGATGAAGTTTCGCGATTTGTCTGCGATCATTACTGCAAAATCAAAACGACCAGCCACTTCAAGCTTGCCTTCAATTTCATAAACATGCGTCGTAAGCCGGGTTGGCAATACCGAGACCTGACTGTATCCACCGCGCACAATATTCGTGGGACCCAGATCTTCACGCCGCGCGGCACAGATGGCAAAGACCTGACCTTTCACTAAACGGACAACTTCAAAGTGGTCCACCAGTTTTGTAGGCATATGGATGCGCGCCATACGCGCGTCGTGGATCTCCAAATAGGATTTGTTAATATCATTCAATATGCCGATGATGCCATTGGTGGAGACCATGACTTTCCCCACAACGCGATACCCTGATGTGTACACATCTGCTGGGAGAAATCGATATGTCCGTGGGGAGCTATCCATGAGCGCTGCTTTACAACGGGCCAGCTCAATCGAGAGGAGGGCGGGGGATGTTCCGTTTCGCGGTGCCAGGCCGAGGGCGGCGTTTGATGCGGCGCGTCGGTTTCCCGGCATTAGGATCAAGGAGCATGTTCAGCCAGGAGATAGCGCGTTCGTCATATTCACGCTTGCCACACATGTCACATATCCATGCAGGGAAGTTTGGCACGGTGATTAATTCTTCACCCAGCCATGTAAAATAAGTGATGTGCCGCAAATGCATCACACCTGCGACGCACTCACCACAAGGTGAGGCATTTGAGGCAGGGAAGGTATTCTGGTTCATGTTATGGACTGAGCGATGTCACTACGGTTGAGACTCGCTTCACGTGATTAATCACTTGCCATTCTTCTGGCGGCCAGTATATCAAAACTGCCCTGCCAATAACATTCTCAATTGGTAACAATCCCCATTGGTGTGAATCTCTTGAATCGTTACGGTTATCACCAAGGACGAACAATTGACCTTCAGGGATTTGCCATTCTCCATTGTAAAATGGCGCCGCATTGATATAGGGCTCGTCAATCGGTATACCGTTGATGCTAACTACACCATTTAGTACGTCGACAGTTTCGCCCGGCAAGCCGATCACGCGTTTGATCAGATCTTCCTGTGGATTCATTGGGAACATAAATACCACAATGTCGCCTCGCGTAGGTTTGCCCAATTTGTACGCCAGCTTATTCACAAGGATGTATTCACCATCCTGTAATGTCGGGTTCATGCTGAAACCGTCCACACGGACGCGAGCTGAGACAGCATTAATTCCAAAATATAATACAACAGCCAGAACGATTGTTTCCAGAATATCGAGCACAAAGCGCTTCCAATTGGTTGGCTGCTCTGCAGTGGTGGGTTCCGGCTGAACTTGAGTTTCGGGTTGAAATGTATCCAAACTTTGGTGCCTCCAAAAAAAGATTATACTGCTTTTTGCAAGACGCTAGTTCAAACTTAAGGGTGATTTAACGTAATTGTACGGTTCCCATTTCCATGAT
>DAINRK010000677.1:0-2584 GCA_036741855.1 Anaerolineales bacterium | reverse complement strand
CAGCCACCTGGTTGCGCCGCTCCTTGAGTCGGGGAAATAACGCAAAGATCCGCTCAACATCTTGGTCATACTCCGGCTTGGATGTTCGACTGTAAGCGCCCATATCCAGGTTTTCAGTCACTGTGAGCCGCGCGAAAATCCCACGTCCTTCAGGGACCATTGCAATGCCTTTGTATACAATATCATGCGCTTTGTACTTTTCCAGATCTTCACCCTCGAGTTTAACTGTTCCGTTGCGCGGCCTGAGTAATCCTGTGATCGTGCGCAGTGTGGTTGATTTACCTGCGCCGTTTGCACCGATCAATGTGACAATTTCACCTTTGTCAACCGTGAGGGAAATACCTTTTAGCGCGTGGATATTTCCGTAGTAGGTATGGATATTTTCAAGTTCAAGCATGGGCATGGCTGATGTCTCCTCCTGGATTAGGCAGTGATCTGGGCGGCGCTGCCGCGGCCCAGATAGGCTTCAATGACGCGCTCATTGCCCTGAATATCTTTGGGTGTACCTTCAGCGATTTTCTCGCCATAGTCTAGTACGGTGATTTTTTCGGAGATCCCCATGACCACTCGCATGTCATGCTCGATAAGCAGGATCGTGATTCCGAGTTCATCGCGCAGGCGGCGAATGAATTTAGTCATGTCTTCCGTTTCATTCGGATTCATGCCCGCGGTAGGTTCATCCAGTAATAAGAGCTTTGGCTTGCTGGCTAATGCGCGAGCGATCTCAAGACGCCTCTGATCACCATACGGCAGATTCTTCGCAAGCAAATCCCCTTTTCGTAAAAGCGATACAAAAGCCAGAAGGCGTTTCGCTTCTATCACCGCTTCCGCCTCTTCACGCTTTGTCCCGGCCAGGCCGAAGATGGGGCCCAGCAAAGTTGATTTAAGCAGTGCATGTTGACCGACCAGGACATTTTCTATCGTCGTCAGGTTTGAAAAAAGGCGGATGTTTTGATACGTCCTCGAAATGCCTCGCTGGCTGATTTGATCTGAGCTGAGTCCCAGAATGGAGCGGCCATCAAAGATAATATCTCCATCTTCAGGGTGATAAAAGCCAGTGATACAGTTGAAAAAGGTTGTTTTGCCGGCCCCATTGGGGCCAATTACACTATAAATTGACTTTTCCGGGATTTCAATGCTCAGCCGGCCAACAGCGGTGAGACCACCAAATCGTTTTGTAACATTTTCTGCGGTGAGTATGTTGGACATAAATAATATCCTTGTATGGATGGAATTGTGCCTAAGCGACAGCAGTCTGGGTTACATTATCTTCTTCTTCAACCTCATGCAATTCACGTAGGTGGACTGCCTCGGGAATAAAGCCTTCGGGTTTGTTGAGCATCATCGCAATCAGGAGGGCACCATAGATTAAAAGTCGGAACTCGGAAAATTCACGCAATAACTCAGGAAGGCCTACCAGCAAAAGCGCACCCACGATCACTCCCGGTAGACTTCCCATTCCACCGACGATGATAAGGGCAAGTACATTGATGGAAACCAACAGGACGAAACTATGCGGGTAAACGGTCGATAATTTGGCTGCAAAAATCGCGCCGCTCAATCCTCCAAATGCCGCGCCTGTTGCAAACGCCAGCAATTTTGTAGATGTAAGGTTGATTCCCATTGCCTGTGCCACGTCCTCATCTTCGCGAATTGCCTTCCAGGCGCGTCCGATTCGTGAGTCGCGCAATCGGTAGGCAACGAAGAGTGCTAGCATACAGCCTGCCAGAATGACGTAATAGAGCGTTTGTGGTGTGTTCAGTGACAAATTCCCGAAGGTGGGAGAGGCGATCAATACAATTCCAAAGGATCCGCCAAGATGTGGCTTGAGGAAATCTGAAAGGAACATAATGCGAATGATTTCGCCGAATCCCAGCGTGATGATCGCAAGATAATCTCCGCGGATCCTGAGCACGGGAATACCGAGAACAACACCTGCAAGCACTGCCATAAATATTGCTACTGGCAATGCCTCCCAAAATGTCCATTGAAAATTGGCTGTGATCTCGCCGCCGGTTGTGGTCAGCACCGCCATGGTATATGCACCCAGAGCAAAGAAAGCCACATAGCCCAGGTCCAATAAGCCTGCATATCCCACTACAATATTCAAGCCGAGCCCCATCAGTATGAATAACCCTACCGTGTTTGTCACTTCACTCAAGTAAGTCCCTGCCACGCGTGGCCAGATCAGCAGAAGTGCAGCGATTATGATCCATGTTATCCAGCGCAGCCCTTGTTGTGAACCTTTTGGTAGAGATTGAATCCGTTTACGCATGTTATCTCCTTGTGCAGTGGAGAATAGGTTCACCAGCGTAACGATTAGGAATACAGTAATTGCACCAACAACTGACAATCCTTCCTGTCCTTTAGTCCCAAACATCCAGGCAAGTGCCTTTGTAATAGATGGAAAGGGAACTAGTATGAGCCGAATTAAGTCCTGAAGGAGAGCAATTAAGAGGACCAGCAGCAGACCATTAATAACTGCATTTCTCCATACAGAAGGAATAAGATGAATCATGGCAGACAACAAGCCGATGACCGTTCCACCCAGCAATAAATATATATATGCTGTGGTTAAATTTTC
>DAINRK010000676.1:0-2588 GCA_036741855.1 Anaerolineales bacterium | reverse complement strand
TGTCATGGCGAAAGGGCAAAGCCCGACGAAGCAATCTCATGTTCAAGATGTTCACTTTTATTACGAGATTTTGCCATTTCGGCGGGGATTGCTTCGTCGCGAAGAATGCTTCTGGCAACACTTGCACCTGCATGCAAGTGCAGGTGTGACATCAAATTCATGATTTGCTGAAATTATCTGTTTACTAATTAGATTTGTCTGATGATTTGTGTTCATAATCTTCCCAATTGCGAACGAACTCCATTTGTTCATATGTCTCAGGCGAATGGGAGTGATACTGACTCTTGGGTACTTCCCTCCACCATTCAGCCAATTGACGTAGTGCCTCTTCGCCTGTCTTGCCGCGTCTCACAAGATAACAACCGACAGTCGTACCTGTGCGACCAATCCCACCCCAGCAATGTAAATATATTTTTCGACCAGCTTGTAACTCATTATCTATCGTGTCAAGAATAGATGTCATCTGTTCAATAGTGGGCAACCCGAAATCACCGATGGGGAAACGCTGATAATTCACTTTAACATCATAGGCTTGTGACTGTTCGATAAGGATTCTAAAATAGGGGGACGATTCATTCGGTCTGGTTAGATCAATAAATGTGTTGAAGCCGGCCTCGATCAAAGCATCGATTCGTTTGCGCGCCTGTTCTCCATCATAGTGACCGGGATACTCTCCTGCGAGGAGGCGGCCAGGCTCCACCCAATAGGATTCAGAAATCGGCCTATTATTGTTATTCATAGTTACCTGGGGAAGTTAATCCAACCGGCATCGAGCATATATAGATAGATATACCCGATGAGCAAAATGACCCAGCCTAACATTTGCAGGCGATCCATCAGGGTTTCAAAAGAAAGAGCGAAATTTTCCTGAATGGTCTCCACAATGTTTTCGAGATTATCGAGTTTGCTTCGGACGCTTTCCTTCCAATCCTTGAGATAAAACTCATTCTGGATGGACTCGTATAGTTTGGCTGTATACCAATCTCCGATAAGGAGCAAATTTTGCTCCGCGCGTTCGAAATCCAGCATGACCTCCAGCCGGTGTTCCGCGATCTGGCGGATCAGCCCTCGCGTGGCGCGTGGACGGCGTCTGTTCTGGAAGAAGGCTTCATTGATCTTATCCAGCATTTCTTCGATCAATTTATCCAGCATGCGATAACGTAGTAGCTGGTAATTGCCTATTTTCAACAGGACAATATCGGATTGAAAATCGCCTTCAGGTGCAACGATGACGGCGCCTTCCCAATCGACCAGGGTCAGATCATCGGTGGAATATCTTGTGCGTGAGGCAAGGATTCTGCCGATCTCTTCCTTGTCCAGCACTTCGCGTTGAGAGCGGATGAAGTTGGCAAGCGCCAGCGCGTTCTTGTCCAGCCATTTATCAGGGGTTGGCCTGGCGTCATCCACCAGCAGAATTGTGTATTCTTCAAACAATCCGTTTCGCCGGTATTCTTCAGGGATATAACGGCTCTGCAGCGCGTCCTGGATTTTGGTCCGTTCCTGCAAAACTGACGGCGCGAACGGATCCCGCAGATCGAAGTGACATTCCACCATTTGCACGACTCCATCGTAACGCTGCCGTGTCACTGCCACTGCATAACCTTCGATAATAATTGTCTCTTCGCCGAGTGTGACAAGGTCGATATCAATGGGTTGAAAGTAAGGCGCGTTCTTTAATCCTTTGAATTGTTCGGGAGGAGGAGATTTGCCATCGTCACTATCAGGAAAGGCAAGTAAATAGCAGATTTCCATTCGATAAGTGTAGCACGGATTAATTCCTTTGGATTTATACTTGAGGGAAAATAAACACGAAGGACACTAAGAGCACAAAGGTTTTAAGGCTTCTTCCTTCGTGTACTTCGTGACCTTTGTGTTTAAAAAAGGGAAATCATGACCCTCCAAGAACAATACAACCGTTGGAAAGAAACCACGCTCAAGAAATCATTGGATAAATTCAAAGAGCGGAAAGAGAGCTTCGAGACTTCGTCAGACATTGAGCTCCCGCGCGTTCCGTTGCCGGACGGTGGTCGAGACGCAAGCAGTCGAGACCACGATGAAGAATATCTGGAAAAACTTGGCTTCCCTGGCGAGTATCCATATACGCGCGGAGTCCAGCCGACGATGTATCGGTCGCGCTTGTGGACGATGCGTCAGTATGCGGGCTTTGGAACAGCCGAAGAGACCAACAAGCGTTATCGTTACTTATTGGGTCACGGACAAACTGGTTTATCTGTCGCCTTCGATTTGCCGACTCAGATCGGCTACGACGCGGATGACCCGATCGCGCACGGCGAAGTGGGGAAGGTGGGTGTTTCGATTTCGTCAGTGCATGATATGGAAACGCTGTTCAGAGATATCCCGCTGGACCAGGTATCGACATCGATGACGATGAACGCGCCCGCGGGCGTTTTGCTTGCCATGTATATCGCGGTTGCAAAGAAACAGGGCGCGGACGTGAAGAAACTGCGAGGCACAATCCAGAATGACATACTCAAGGAATACATCGCGCGCGGCACATATATTTACCCGCCCGCGCCCTCGATGCGGCTTATCACTGACATTTTCCAGTTCTGCGCCGCTGAAGTGCC
>DAINRK010000675.1:0-2591 GCA_036741855.1 Anaerolineales bacterium | reverse complement strand
GGCATATAGGCAATGTACGCGGCCGTCTCGCTGCGGCCGGATATGGCGGTGGCGGCACCGTGTGGGCGACGGAAAACTTTGCTGTGAGCAGCGGAGCCATGGGCATCGATGAGATCATGGCTGCCTGGGCCGATCCCGATCACATGCGCCCGGCGGTCGAACCGGCATATTGCAATGTGGGAGCAGGCGCGGCTCAAACATCGGATGGAAGGATCTATTACATCCTGCAAGCTGCGTATGTTTCCGGGCAGGAGTGCGGGAGTTCGTCTTCAGGGGGCACTCTCCAACCAGGTGCCATTCCGAATCCAGTCTCGCAATTGATCATACCGGTAAAGATCGCCACTCCGGATGCCGAAGGCAAAGTCTTTCATGAGGTCCAGGCAGGACAATCCTTCTGGTCGATCGCGATCGCCTACCAGATCACCATCCATGACCTCGAGGTTTGGAACAACCTGTCACGCACGATCCCGCTGCGAGCCGGGCAGCGCTTATTCATCCCCAATGAGAACACCGAAGGCTATGCCACGCCGACTCCCTTCGGGATGATCGTGCCCCAAACTCCCGATGCAGATGGCAAGATCATCCATGAAGTGCAGGCGTATCAGGCGTTGATCCCAATTTCTGAAGCCTATCAGGTCCCTGTAGATCGGATCCTGGCATTGAACGGACTCCAGGCAGATTGGCCTCTGCAAATTGGACAAAAACTCCTGATCGACCCAGGACACGTCACACCCAGCCCGACGTTGAGCAACATCCAGAAGCTCACCCCGGAAGCAGACGGCAACTACTATCATACAGTCGGGAGCGGCGAAACGCTCTCATGGATTGCTGGCTTCTATGATGTTCCACTCGCGGACTTGATGACCTGGAATGGACTGAACAATACTTCCGTCATCTACCCTGGACAAAAATTGGTACTTCTCGTGACCCCGCCTGCAACCGCGACGTTCACACCCAGTCCAATAACGATTACGCCCTCTCCAAGCCCATCCATCATAATTACCTCATCGCCAACAGGAACACCACTTGTCACTGAAGCAGAGTCCCCGTCCCCAAGAGGATTTGGTCTGAGTCTTATTTTAGGTGTGACCACTCTTGTAATTGGTGGATTGCTCTGGTGGAGATTTTCACGCAAGCGTTTCCCCTAGTGTTGCAATTCGTGAATCAATATTAAATTTATGTCGGCATATTTCGCGGTCCTGCTCGGTATAGGCAAGAAAGTATATTCTATTGATCCTCGACTGGGGATTCTGCTTTACATATTCAATTGCTGCGTCGATTAATTTGTCTGCCATCTCTTGCGCGCTCGATCGCGTTGTCCCTGTCCCCATGAGTGGGAATAGAATGGAGTCCAACTCCAGGGCGGCCAGTTCAGCGGAGTCTGCTTTTCTAAGGGCATTTCGCACGCACTGTGCGATATTAGTAATGGGCCGGTAGCCGCTCCCTGGCTCACAGACCACGGCTGCGGCGTGGAAAATCCTTTTGACATTGTTGGAGTTTTCCAGCTCCCCTGAGGTTGTTACAACGATATTGCCCGGTGAGCTATCACGTCCTTTGGTCACCTTACGAAGATCCTTGGCGATCAAGTCATCGACGACATACCCGTTTGCGTCTTTCGTGGCACCCTCGTACCGAATGGTGCCAGAGATCGAAAACTCATAGGGTCGTGCCATCTGCATGTTCGTATTTTCAGAATTTACCCAAACATCTACATTATTGATGTTATTGATATTCCCGGTAATATATCCGATCTGCTTGTCTGGTACACCCAATACCGGATACAGTTTTTCCTCCCTCGCTCCGATGAGCTTGGCCCTTCGTTCCACCTTGAGATCATCGAGAGCGTCATAAATAATGCTGTCGATACCTTGCGTGTCCAGACTCTTTTGGATGTGATCCCGAATCTTTTTTCGGTGGCTCTCGAGCTGGTCAGTGCTGTCAATGTCATATCCCAGGATGTTCAGTCCATTGATATTGAAGGGAATGGGGAGATTGCTATTCCTGCGAATGACGAGTGTTCCGTACCTATGCAGGGCATGCCGAACGCCAAGTTCATAAAAGACATTTGGATTCAAGGACGTGATATCTACCACTGACAAATCAGCATCAAAGATCCCTCGAAACATTTTTTTATGGATCGCTCCCATGTCAATAATTTCGTCGCAGCGTTCACAGTCAACGCCAAGTTCTTTAACTGCCTTGTAGATCAGCTCATGATACACATGATCGAAATCGACCTCGTATCCGTCAATATCCTTCTTTTTTCCAAAAGGCATGATCACAAAACACTTTTTACCCGCGTACTTATTCATTGCCATTATTCCTCCAACTGGATTCTTCTTTCAGGCGACGGTTTTCCAACCAATAAATTCCAATAATTGTTTTGGCATCTATAATTTCTCCGGTTTTGATTTTTGCCAGTGCCTCGGCCCGTGACAGTTCGATCGCTTTGATATCCTCCCCGCTCGCCAGTAATCCACCGGTCTTCCTGTATTTGGTCTGTTCTCCTGAAACTTCGGAATAATATAAATAGATTTGCTCTGAACTTCCACCTGGGGATGGGTAAAAAGTAGCGATGTGCTCGAAGCCTT
>DAINRK010000674.1:0-2601 GCA_036741855.1 Anaerolineales bacterium | reverse complement strand
GTCAACGCGGTTTGCCCTTCCTGGGTCGGAACGATCAAACTAACACCAACATATAGTTCTGTCGGGCTGATAAGGCGATTGAGCTTCTTCATTTGAAGGTCAGAGACTTGTGAGCGCCTACTCAGGCTGCGCAATGTGTCTCCCAAAGAAATAATTTCAGTTTCAAGAATCCCACTTACACCTTCCAGCCCTGGAATAACGAGCTGTTGGCCCTGCGACAGAAAGTTTGGATCAATGGAAGGGTTTGCTGCGATCATATCGTTAACGGTCAGATTAAATCGTGACGCAATAAGTGAGAGAGTATCGCCAGCCTGCACAATATAAATGGGCCCACTTTCCTGCGCTGAAACAGGCTGGAAGATAAATGCTGATATTAAAATGAACAAAAGGAAAAGGGAAGCGAGTCTGCGCATCTTTACTGCTTATCTCGATGTTATGAAACCTTTTGAAAAAATCTGCAAGCTACGATTCAAAGTTTTAGTTTGAAAGATAAGGCGGCACTAGGTAAATTGCACCACATCACCAATCTGAAAATCATCCCAACGATCAGGATGAATTTCCAAAACATATTTTGCTGCTTCTTTTGAGAAGTATGCAGGTCTCCATGATTTTGCGATGATTTTATCTACTACTTTCATATTGGAGTCGATCCAAACAACAGTAAGGTCGAATGAAACGAACAGCATATGGATGGAAGAGTCAAGGCGTGAATCGCGCGTCCCAACCAGAAGCAGGCCCTCATCCCGCGAGATCGGTGCGCGTAACGTCAAGCCGCGCAACTGGGTAAGGAAGGTGTCACAGAATTTTATCCTTAGCCGCCCATCGATTTTTCTGTTCTTGTTTTCAATTGAAATAAACTTCGGCATATGGAGATTTCAAAGTGAGTCCACCCTGGACTGCCGCGCTGATATCAAAAAATCAACGCGCCGAATGTGGGCGCTCGTTTTACGATTTGATTTTGAGGACTTTTTCGACGCTGCTTAACAAATCTTGCGGGCTGAATGGCTTGGCGAGGTAATCATCCACTTTCGCAATGTGCAAGCCGAGGACTTTATCAATACTTTGTGCCTTTGCTGTGACGACGATAACGGGGATGTGCCTGGTTTTTTCGTCTGCTTTCATTTGTTGGTATACTTCCCAGCCATCCATATCAGGCATCATCAGATCGAGCAAAACAAGGTCAGGTATTTCTTCGCGGATCATTCTTAGTCCCTCAATGCCACCCGAGGCACCTCGCACTTCAAAGCCTCGGCGGCCTAATATAAGCCGCATGAGATCAATCATTTCAGGTTCATCTTCAACACACAAAATACTTTTTAGTTTTGCGTTCATGGATGTTACCCGTTCAAAGTTTACCACAAGCGGAGCAGTCCTGCGGATAAAGTCCCCACAATGAAGATAATAACATGGAACGTCAATGGTCTGCGTGCTGCATTAGGTCGGAATGCATTGGATTGGGCATGGGAACAACAGCCTGATGTCCTTTGTTTGCAGGAGGTCAAAGCGCGTCCCGATCAACTCAAAGAGGAACACCGTGACTTTCCCGGTTATGAAGTCATTTGGAATCCGGCCGTAAAAGCTGGATATAGTGGAGTCGCAACATTTATGCGTTCTGCTGCTCTTGAAACCCAACTTGGCATGGAAGTCCCTCTCTTCGATGTGGAAGGGCGAATCATTTCAACGCTTCATCCCGGATTGCGTTTGTTCAATGTTTACTTTCCCAGCGGCCAGCGCGGACGAGAGCGCGTGGACTACAAGCTTGATTTTTATGCCCATCTACTGAACGTGTGTGACAGACTCCATGCTAACGGGGAAGGCATAGTCATTGCTGGCGATTTCAATACCGCGCACATGCCGATTGACTTGAAAAATCCGAAGCAAAACGCTAGAACGTCTGGCTTTATGCCGGAGGAGCGCGCTTGGGTCCAAAAGTTCCTCGACCACGGCTTTGTGGATGCCTACCGACATCTTTACCCCGACCGCGTCCAATATACCTGGTGGACGTACCGCCTCTCCGCCCGTCAGCGCGGCGTGGGCTGGAGATTGGACTATTTCCTTGTTTCACAAGACCTGATTTCCCGCGTGAAAGATGTAATTATCCATGAGGCGGTGCCAGGCTCGGATCACTGTCCAGTAGAGCTGGTCATGAAGTAAGAGCGAGGCAATCTTGCTCATCCAGGCTGTATAGCTCGCCGCGTATCGTGTATTAGAAAAATATATTAAGTTTTCTGGCGGACTATTCCTTAGGTATTCCTGTTGGTATAATCTACCTTGGAATTATCATTTGGAGGCACAGTGAATCCTAGAAATCAGTCATTTGTCGTAACCTTTTTATTGATCGTTGCGGCTGTGGCCATGGTAGTCATGGCTGTAAATCGAGAGTCAACTACACAAGAATCTCTCACGATCAATGAAGTTGCCGCGGATATTATGGCGGGCAAAGTGGCCCGTGTTGTAATTGAAGATGGTGACAATCTTCGGGTCATTTATAAAGCTGGTGGGGAAGCGCAGACAAGAACCGGTCTGGAATCCTATAAGGAATCAAATTCCACCCTCGTCGAGCAGTTGCTGGCCTCGCCCCACTTTGGCGAGCGCTGGGGC
>DAINRK010000673.1:0-2601 GCA_036741855.1 Anaerolineales bacterium | reverse complement strand
TCAGGCATGGGAGTATCAAGCACCCAGCGCGCAGCGGATGAATATTTCTGCCCAACAGAACGATCCGAAGCGGCGAGCGCGACTACTTTGAACCAGGGATGATGATCCAGCAATGACATGAATCGCTGACCGACAGAGCCTGTCGCGCCGAGCACGGCTACGGGGATTTGGGATGAGGACATGATGATTTCTCCTGTTCTAAATAATTCGTTGGTCGAGTAGCACTGTGATCGTCAGGGCGTATCGAGACCAACATGTTATATACAAATAAAATATTTCTTGAAATGTGTGGTCTCGATATGTCCCGCAAAGAGCAAGCGGGACTACTCGACCACCGAGGATTATTGAATAATTAATTGATGCAACGCCTTGACCGCGTTCTCTGTATCCGCTGCATCCACAACAAGACTAATGGATACCTCCGACGAGCCCTGAGCAATGGCGAGAACATTGACACCATTATTTCCAAGTTGACCAAATACTTTCCCGGCCACACCAGGCGTGTGACGCATCCCTGCGCCAACAACGGTGATGATCGATACATCATCCGTAGACCAGACGCGGTCAATATCCTCTTCTTCAATTTCATAAGAAAATGTCTTTTGAAGTGAGTCGAGCACGGATGAGGCGGTTTCTGATGGCACAGCGAAACAAATGGACTGTTCTGATGAAGCCTGTGTAATCAGAGGAACACTTGTGCCTGTTGATGCGACCGCACCGAACGCACGCGCGGCGACTCCAGGGACACCCAACATTCCACGCCCTTCAATGGTAACTAACTTCTGTTTGCGGATGGCTGTTACAGCTTTGACCACCTTTCCATTGACCGGCTTGCCATTGCTTTTTGAGTTTGCAATGAGCCGCGTGCCAGGGTGGGTTGGATTGAATGTATTGCAAATGCGCAGTCCAATACCCGCCTCCACAACGGGACGGATTGTCTTTGGGTGGAGAACTTTCGCACCATAATATGCAAGTTCCGCGATTTCACTATAACTGATCTCAGGCAACGTTCGCGCTTCTGGAGCAATACGTGGATCAGTCGTCATCACTCCATCCACGTCTGTCCAAATCCAGACGTCATCGGCAGGTAGTACTTTGCCAATGATAGCTGCGGAGTAATCACTACCTCCACGTCCTAACGTTGTAATGATACCTTCAGGTGTCGCGCCGATAAATCCGGTTGTAATAACTACAAAACCATCATCCAATAAGGGATTTAATATTCGTCTTGTCTTGTCAGTTGTTATTTCAAAATCGGGATGTGCGTTTTGAAAATGCAAGTTCGTCACAATAAATTCACTCGACTCAATTGCCTCTGCCTTAATCCCCGCGCTTTTAGCCACCGCGCCCAACAAACGGATGCTCATCCGCTCACCCAAAGATGCGACTGCATCCAACGCGCGTGGACTAGCTTCACCAAGAACTGCAATAGCGTTGCATAGGTTTACCAATAAAAGAATCAGCGCATTGATCTCTTGCTTGGTCTGTTCGCAAAGTTCCTCATTCTTAATGAGCACATCCGCGGCGGAGAGATGCTTTTCTCTTAATATGGATTCCGCATCTGGAAGTGAATCCACATTCCCTTGCGCGGCGAGAGATGCAGACTGCAACAACAAATCGGTCACACCGGCCATCGCAGAAGCGATAATGACCACGCGTGGGTATTCGTCGCGTGCATCTTTTATGATTTGAGTCGCCTTCGTCAGCGCGTCTGTTGATCCAACAGATGTTCCGCCAAATTTCATTACCAGCGTTTGTTTTGACATAACGTTCTCCTTGAAAAGCCCTTTAACACTAAGGGCACGAAGTACACAAAGGTGGGACAAGACGCATAACAATTGCGATTTCAACCTTCATGACCGTCGTGTCCTTTGTGTTTAAGTTCTGATAAATAAAAACGCCCCACGTTTCCGTGAGGCGCTGTGTGTTTCGAGATAACCTTGTTTATTCGGTCACTTTATCCCAGGCACAAATTCCTCACGGAAAGCCGAGAGGTAGTTGTGGTCATGGTCATAGCAAAGTGAGCCGATTTCATGTTGAGTGGTATTCTATGCGAGTGAAGGGAATGCGTCAAGAGTTTTGAGAAAAGAGTTTATGGCTAATTAGGTTGTGTTATTAAATCGTTAAGTGTTCCCCGAAACCTACATCAGCCCCTTGACTTATTTCCGATTAAGCCTATAATCGGCAAAATACCTGCAATCGATGAATACATTGCTGTCCCTCTCACTTATTGTCGTCCTTATTGTAGTCCTTATTATTAAGGATTATCTACGGTTAGGATGGCAACGGTGAGAACGAAGTAACACACCTTAGTAAGTGCAAAGAGCCGCCCTAACCACGGGCGGCTCTTTTGTTACCTAACTTCGGACGATAGACAACTGACTATAGACCATCATCGTCCATTGTCTACACTTGCACCTGACGCAAGTGCAGGTGTCGTCTACGGTCCAAACAACGAGGAGCTTATGCCAGACCTGAAAAAGAACAGTCATGCCATCACCACCGGGCCCAATCGCGCACCTGCGCGTTCCATGCTCAGAGCTGTGGGGTTCACTGATGAGGATTTGCGCAAGCCCATTGTAGGTGTAGCCAGCACATGGA
>DAINRK010000672.1:0-2601 GCA_036741855.1 Anaerolineales bacterium | reverse complement strand
AAGCAATATTCGCCGCAGTGACTAGTTTATCAAGAGTGACGTTTGATAGGTCGAGTTTCGGTTCAACTTTTGGTGGGGGAGCGATGCGCAAAAAGGTCCGCAGGTTCGCGGCTTCACGTGTATTCAACCAGGCGCCAATCTCTTTGAAGCGTTTGTATAATTTCAACTGATCAACAAGCGATTTACCGATATCCTCTTCGTCTGGCATTCGTGCGGGGGGCCTTGGCAACAGCGCTTCTGATTTGATTTGCAACAACTTGGCCGCGATGACCAGGAATGCGGAAATTTCATCCGCGTTGATTTGCTCGAGGCTGTTGATGTAAGCGAGATACTGGTCGGTCACCATCGATAGCGAGACAGACGTGATATCCAGCTCAGCTCGCTCAATGAGGTTCAACAATAGATCGAGGGGCCCTTCATACACGGGCGTTTGAACGTTGTAGTTCAGCTGCCGTCCAAGCAAGTTATCCATAACGGGAATTATACAACAGTCATTATTATGAGTCCCCACCATAATGGCGGGTATAATCTATTCATGCCGAATAAGCTAACTCATCTGGATGAACATGGCAACGCAAAAATGGTGGATGTGGGACATAAACCCGATACGGAACGTATTGCCATTGCGCGAGGTGAAGTTCACATGCTGCAAGGAACACTGGAATTAATTCGCGCGGGACAGATCAAAAAGGGGGATGTGTTAACCATTGCACAGATCGCGGGCATTACCGCCTCAAAACGGACCTCTGACTTGATCCCGCTATGTCATTCTCTTCCTCTCTCCAAGGTGGATGTGGATCTCACACTTGATGACTCACTCCCTGGTGTTGTTATCACAGCGACAGCGAAAACCATTGGCAAAACAGGTGTCGAAATGGAAGCGTTGACCGCAGTTTCTGTTGCGGCATTGACCGTATACGATATGGCAAAAGCCGCCGAAAAGACGATGCGGATTCAAAATATTCGATTGATCGAGAAACATGGCGGGCAGAGTGGGGATGTGGTGAATGAGTAAGGATCTGATCCTTTCGTGTTTGATGAAGTACGAGGAATGATGGATTATAGTCCCATAAATCTTCAGGAAAAATTATCGAAATTTTCTGAGCACTGGTCGCCGAAGATTGTTGCTCAGATGAACGATTACCACTTCAAAGTTGTCAAAGTAAAGGGTGAGTTTGTCTGGCATGATCATCCTGAAACGGATGAGGTTTTTCTGGTCTTGAAGGGTCGGCTGGATATTCATCTTCATGCTGGAAAAGCCATTTTGAATGAAGGTGAAATGTTCGTAGTCCCAAGAGGCGCGCAACATAAACCTGTTGCAGCAGAGGAATGTCATATTCTTCTAATTGAACCTGTTGGTCTAAAAAATACTGGCAGCGTGGAAAGCGAGTTGACCGCGCCAAATGATGTTTGGATCTGATGAATATGAATCGTGTGAAGCTGTTGTTCTTTGCCACTCTTCGTGATCGGGCAGGGACAAAATCTATGGAGCTTGATGTTCCATCTGATCTAACTGTGCAGGGTCTGAAGCACAAAATCTCGCATGAATATCCGACTCTGAAAGATTCGATGAAGAGTGTGTTGGTCACCATTAATCGCGAATATGCGTTTGACGAAGCTGTAATTCCACCAGACGCGGAACTGGCAATGTTCCCACCAGTAAGCGGAGGGTAGCGTCACGCCGGTCAGGGTGACAAAAATAGAACTATGACCTTCCCAACTATTTTTTCCATCACAGAAGACGAAATTGACTTGAACGACTTGCTTGCGAAGATCACACTGACCAGTACGGGCGCGGCCGCGTTGTTCACAGGGATGGTGCGTGGCCTGACGACGCGTAATGCGGCTCATGAAACAGAATACCTTGAATACGAAGCTTACATCCCTATGGCTGAGGCGAAGATGAAACAAGTGGCGGAAGAGATCCGCGTGAAATGGCCAGTCGTGGAAGGAATTGCTATCGTTCAACGGATAGGCAAACTATACCCAAAGACACCGACAGTTCTAATTGCCTGCACCGCCGCTCATAGAGACACAGGAGTGTTCGAAGCAGCGCGCTATGGTATCGATCGCTTGAAAGAAATCGTCCCTATTTGGAAGAAAGAAGTTAGTCCTGATGGTGAGTTCTGGGTAGAAGGTGAATACATTCCGAAGGCAGGTGAGTAGGAAAATGTCGAGGACAAAGACAGGGCCGCGAAACGGGAACAAACACAGGCTTCGAGTGAATCGGGCAGACATTGTCAGCGCGTGTCTTGCAGGCGAATCAGGGGTTTTACAGAGTGCCGCATAATTATCTAAACTTGATCTTTACATTGAAAAATATTTCTAAAGTTTAGTAATTTAATGAGTTAGACGGTAAGTAACCCCAAAGTTTGAATCGAAGAAGTGAGGAAGAAAATGGAACGAGTCGTTATTACCGGAATGGGTACACTCAACCCGCTTGGGTTAACAGTTGAGGAAAGCTGGAAGAATGTGATCAATGGCGTTTCGGGTGTGGGTCCGATTACATTGTTTGATTCTTCTCCGTTAAATGTACACTTTGCCGCAGAGGTAAAGAATTTTGAACCAGCTAAATATATGGATCCCAAAGAAGCCCGGCGT
>DAINRK010000671.1:0-2610 GCA_036741855.1 Anaerolineales bacterium | reverse complement strand
CCCATCCTCCAGCGGAACATAACGTTCTTTCCAGCCAGCGTAGCCAGGTTCAGCCGCGTGCTGATGTATCCATGACTGGAACCGGCAAAGGCAGAACGTCCAGAAAGTGGGTTGCCGGCTCCTGTGTAGATCACCGCATCGTAGCCGTTGAAGTTGATGAGTGAACCAGCGTCCGTCCACGTCGAACCACCATTGATGCTGTATTCCAGGACGCCACCATCGAAGTAATACGGACCAGGAGAGGGAAGATGTGCTTCAAAATCGTAAGCATGGTAAAAATGCAAATAGGCACCAGTTGGGACAGTGAATGCAGTCAAGCGTGCAGTCGCATCCGTGACCACATCCGGATAGTCGTCTGCATACAGAGAATGCTGGCCCGAGTGCGCGTATGGACCGAAAGGTTCCGGTGTATCGTATTGCCAGCGAGCGTAAGGACCGTTATTGAAAGTCCATTTGCCAGTGCCCGATTCCAGATTGTCGGCAAACGTCACAACGGGAGTGATGCCTGCAGCACAGAATGGTGCATCGGTGTTGAAGTTCGGTGCAGGTTGAGAATTCATTTCCACCGCATCGATGGCATCCTTGACTTCTGTACAGTCTCCAGCAACGATTCCGTTTTGTCCGATCAGGTTGGAACAGGCTTGTTGGAGTGTGTAATAGAGATCTGAGTAATCGGAGCCTGAAATCAGCAGGTTGGTGTTGGCTTCATAATAAATTGCAAGGGTTTTATCCCATCCGAGAGCGGAAACTGTTTTGCCATTAAAGGTACCCCCGTCCACCATGAGGAAGACAGCTTTATTGTTGACACCACTGTTCGTGTGCACACCACCGCTATCATCTTGACCTTCATCATAGTTGGAGTTGGATATTCTATCCGGATCACCGAAAGCGGGTGGGTTGCTCATACTGCGGATGGCACCCAGGCCTGAGATATCCTCACCGATCTGCCACTTCACCCCGGCGACGTCATTGCCTTGTCCATTGGTCTGGTCGTAATATTCCCCCCAAAGATCCGAGAAGGATTCGTTGATCGCGCCAGATTGGTAATAGTAGAAGAGATTAGACTCATATTGTGTGACGCCGTGAGTGAATTCATGCGCCACTACATCATCTGCTAATGGCCAGCCACCTGCATCACCATATACCATCTGTCTCCCATCCCAAAAGGAATTCGAATATCCCGAACGGTAATGCACACTAGAGATAATGGGCATACCGGCATTGTTGATGCTATCTCTGGAATGTTTGTTATAGTACAGGTTGTAGGCACCAATTGCATATTGATGTGCTGCTTTGGCATGCGCATCGCCTGTAGCACAGGTTGGATCCATTTCATCGCAAAGGTAATCGCCAAAGAGGAATGTCGTGTTTTGTGACGTATATGTGTTGACTATGGGCGACGGTACCCAAGAGACAGAACCTTCATATGCACCGATATCACAACTCAATCCTATGGGTCTAGCTACATTGCGCTGGTCTGTCCCTAAACAAGTATTCCCACCACTACCAGGCGTCGCGGGATTACCGGCGTCAATCGCTATGCTGCCTTCCATTAAGGCGTGGGTAAAGGTTGGACCACCGTTGTCCTGAAGAGGAGTCAATCGAGGATTGATTGGAGCATCACTTGTTCCAACAAGATCACCAGTTGTTGCATTAAAAGTAGTGCAAGTAACACTTATTAGGTTATACCCCTGAGATGTATAAGGAGAATATGCATAATTATTACAGTCCCCACCTATATTGTTGGCAATTATTGTATTTCTGAGGTAGATATTTACACCGGAGTAGATGTAAATTCCACCACCAGTACTGTAAATATCAGCGCTAAACGAATAAGCAGAATTTTTGGTGATCGTAGAATTATTAATAGTTACTGCACCAGATTGAACATATATCCCACCTCCGTCACAACCGGCTGAGTTGCCACTGATTGTAGAATTCTCAATTAATAAAACATTACCGCCGAAATATATGCCTCCCCCATTGCACGTGTTCCCAGTTGAGTTATTCTGAATTAAGCTCCTGGAAAGAGTGAGGTTTCCAGAGCTGAGGATACCTGCCCCATAATCAGCGATCAAAGCATTCTTAATTACAAACCGATCGAGAGTCGCGGAAACATTATGAATTAGTACTCCCCTTCGAAGGGTTTGCGCGTCTATTGTAGTTGCGCCACTTTGCGTGGTGAAAGCCGCATTCCATCCACCCAGCAAAGTAACACTCTTATTAATCACAACTACTTCCATGCCAGTTCCTGTGTAAGTTCCAGTTGCGACTCTAATGGTGTCGCCATCCGCAGCTTTTCCAATCGCGCCATTAATCGTTAAGCAAGGAGATCCCGCCGCCGCACATGAATTCGAATCATTTCCTGTGGTTGCGACATACCAAGTCGTACCCACCAGGGTGTAGTAAGTAGGAACATTAGTCGTATTTTGATTTGCCTTGGTGTCATTAGACATTTCTGTATTGCTTGAAGCTGAAGATATCGCAGGCGCCTCAGAAGTTCGGATGGTGTTTACATTTCCTGCAGAGTGCCATGCCATATCAATCTGATTAAAATGCAGGCTGATATTTCCTCTTACCGCATTTACCAAGATCAACTCACGAACAGGC
>DAINRK010000670.1:0-2611 GCA_036741855.1 Anaerolineales bacterium | reverse complement strand
ATGCTATCATACACACAGTAATGGACAATATCCCAAATTTGTAAGGGATATCCTCCAGGGCACGTTGCGAAAAAATGTTGTACTCGGGTTATCCCCTCTTCTGCTTGAACCTCTTCGTAATTCCCTCACCGAGTAGTTGCGCAGCTTTTTCATGCCCCGCTTCGGTTGCCAGGTATATGGCGGTCTTTCCATTGTCACTTTTGAGAGTCAAATCCGCGCCTCCGTAGATGAGGGTGCGGATCATTTCTTCATCCCCGTTTTGGGCCGCGGCATGAAGTGGGGTATAGCCGCCCTGTTCACGAACGTTTGGATCTGCCCCGACTTGTAAGAGCATTTTTACAACCTTATCATGCCTGGCCGCAGTAGCCGATTGAATCGGTGTAGCTTTGAGTCCGTTTCGGGATGGGGAGTTGATTGGCGCTCCTGCTTTGATCAGATATTTCGCTAGTTCCAGGTGACCGAAGTAAGAAGCCAGTCCCAACGGTTGGAATCCGTCTTCTGCATATGCGTTCACGAGTTGCGGATCACGTGCGAGCAAACGAATAACATTATTGATTTTGCCCGTTGATGAGGCTTCGAAGATGTTGATCGCAACGGTCTTATCCGCGAGGAAAGAAGCAACCTCTGGTCTGTGATGATAAGCAGCGACCATGATCGGGCTTAGATTATTCTCTTTGGCGTGGATCAGGCCTGGGTCCAGGTTGAGGCGGCGTTCTACCTCATCCCGATCTCCCTCTTTGATTGCGTCGAAAAACTTTTTCGTCATAGTCCACCTGATGTCGATTGAACGCGCAAGCTGTTATGAAAACAATGGTTCGTACTGTTTACCCGATTTTATCATTTCTTCCAATTCAACATTGTTCAGGCGATTAAAGTTTTCGCATGCATTGAGAAACATCGGTAGGACGCGCGTGTCACCTGCTGTGCATAGTCCTGTCACATCATAGGAAAGCGCAAAATTCACCGCGGGCTCGATTTCATCCATTTGATCGAACGGCTCATACCAGGTCGTGGCTGTATGAGCTTTTTCACCCCAGGGTCCTTTTGTGACCGCCTTGATGACCATCGTGCCGACATCTTTTGTCTTGCATGTGGCAATCAACTCTTCTGCATATTTTCTGTATTCAGGATTTCGCATCTGGACGAAGTTGAGCGGGAAAAGAACGGAATCGAAATCGAACCGCCTCAACGCTTCGAGATAGATTTTGGGCGCATCTGCCCCATGACCTGTGATGCCGATATATTTGGTTAATCCTTCCCGACGCGCCTCCACGAACGCTTCCAACGCGCCGCCTTTCATTGTGACAGAGTCCAATTCTTCCATCGTTGTGATCGCGTGGCATTGATACAGATCAAAGGTCTCTGTTTGTAATCGTTTGAGTGATCCCTGCATCTCGTTCCACGCGCCTTCTTTTGTGCGCTCCATCGTTTTGCACCCGAGAAAGAATCGATTGCGCTCACGCGGAATCCAGGGACCGATGCGCACTTCGGCTTCTCCGTACGATGGGGCAACGTCAATGTGGTTCACTCCCGCCTCAATGATCATCTCCATCACTTTATCGGCATCTTCCTGTGAGATTTTCGAAAAAGCTGCCGCACCGAAAATTGCAACAGTGCTCATATGACCAGTGCGTCCAAATCGTCTTGTTTCCATTTCTGTCTCCTTTTGTTTTATTTACTGTTGCTCAAAGGCGGTCTGTGACCGCCGTGTTTTCAGGCTACATCGCAGGGTCACAGACCCTGCTTGAGCATAATCTCATAAGGTGAGTTAATAATTTATCTATTCAGCCAGGATTTTTACTAACTCCCTACAAAATGCGGGGATGTCCTCCACGACCCGACCCCAGACCTGATTCCCATCTCGAAAAGCAGGTTCATCCACCCAGGTCGCGCCCGCGTTGACAAGATCATCTTTGATACCAAGCGAACCAGTCGCGCGATGTCCTTTGACAATGTTTGCTGATATCGCGACCAACCCACCGTGACAAATAATCCCAATAGGCTTCTGCATGGTGTCCATTTCGCTCACCAGATTCGTGACAGCAGGATACCGTCGCAATTTATCTGGCGCCCAGCCGCCAGGGATAATGAGAGCAGACAACTGGTCTGCTTTTAGTGAATCGATGGTTGTGTCCGGCTTGATAGTCAATCCATGCTTGCCCTGTATGGACTCGAGCTTCACGCCTGCTGTTAGAACTTGTGCACCTTCCTCCTGCAAGCGCATCAACGGGACAAAATACTCAAGGTCTTCCACGCCATCTGCGACTAGTGTCGCAATGATTTTCCCTTCTAGTTTCATCTTCTATCTCCTTACTCGCCAATAATTTTTACAAGCACTCGCTTTCGCCGTCGCCCATCGAACTCGCCGTAAAAGATCTGCTCCCAGGGACCAAAATCAAGTTTGCCATCGGTGATGGCCACAATGACTTCGCGTCCCATGATCTGGCGTTTCATATGCGAGTCCGCGTTATCTTCGCCAGTATCGTTATGTCGGTATTGATTCACAGGTTCATGCGGAGCAAGTTTCTCGAGCCACTTTTCGTAATCTTGATGGAGTCCATGCTCATCATCGTTGATGAATACTGATGCTGAAATGTGCATGGCATTCACC
>DAINRK010000669.1:0-2615 GCA_036741855.1 Anaerolineales bacterium | reverse complement strand
CCTTATAGGAGAGGGGCTAGGGGTGAGGTCGGAATTTACTAAACAACCCCATAAGCAAGCATCGCATTCGCGACTTTTAGGAAGCCTGCGATATTCGCGCCTGATACGTAATCTCCAGGCATCCCGTAGGCTTCAGCCGCTTCAAGACAATTCCTGTGGATTTCTCTCATAATGTAGCGCAGTCTTTCTTCCACTTCCTGACGCGGCCAGGACAAGCGTAAACTGTTCTGACTCATCTCCAAACCGGATGTTGCCACTCCTCCCGCATTGGCGGCCTTGGCTGGTGCAAACAATATTTTGTTTTCCCGAAAGATTTCCACCGCATCTGCCGTGGAGGGCATGTTGGCACCCTCGCAGACAAGATAGCAGCCATTTTTGATCAGCGCCTCCGCATGAGCGCCATCGATCTCGTTCTCATGCGCAGATGGGAAAGCCAGATCAACTTTAAGACTCTGTTCCTTGATCACATCCCACACGCTCTTTCCCGCGTAATAAACGACATTTTTAAAATTATCCGCGTATTCTTTAATACGACCTCGGCGGGCGTTTTTCAAATCCAGAACAAACTCCAGTTTCTTTTCATCCACTCCCGCTTCGTCAAGGATCGTTCCATCTGAGTCGGATAATGTAATTACCTTGCCTCCCATTTGATTTATTTTTTCAACAGTATATTGTGCCACGTTCCCCGAAGCGCTTACTGCCACAACCTTACCCTGGATCTCCTGATTTCTTGTTCCCAACATTTCAGCAGCAAGAAATACGGCGCCATAACCGGTTGCCTCCGGACGGATCAGACTGCCGCCATACTCAATGCCTTTACCTGTCAATACGCCGGCATGTTCATTCATTATCTTTTTGTAATAGCCAAACAAATATCCGATCTCTCTTCCACCCACGCCAATATCTCCGGCCGGCACATCGGTGTCAGGTCCAATATGGCGGAAGAGTTCACTCATGAACGCCTGACAGAAACGCATCACTTCCATATCCGATTTGCCTTTGGGGTCGAAGTCGGCACCTCCCTTGCCACCGCCCATAGGCAGTGTAGTCAAAGAGTTCTTGAATATCTGCTCAAAGCCAAGAAACTTGACAATGCTTATATTTACAGATGGATGAAAACGCAGTCCACCCTTATACGGACCGATTGCATTGCTGAATTGCACACGATACCCGCGATTTACTTGTATTTCACCTTTGTCATCCACCCATGGAACGCGGAATTGAACGGCCCGGTCCGGCACAACAATTCGTTCATAGATTTTGTTTTTCACAAATTCGGGATGTTTATCTACAGTTGGTTCCAGCGATTCCATTACCTCCTTTACTGCCTGATGGAATTCAGGTTGGCCTGCATCCTTCTCCTCCACTATTGCGATGACATCTTGAATGACAGACGTTTTTTGAATAACAGACATTTTTATTCTCCTTATAATTACATAGGATTAGTCTGATCAGATGTATTTTCTAAAACACTATCTGGGCCTAAAAGAGACGCACATCTCTCGTTTCGCGCAAGCCGATACTTGTCCTCGTTTTCAAAAGCAGGACTCCCCTCAAGCCTTTTTTACACGACTTAAGACAGCCAAGGCAATTCCTCCCAGGATCAATGCCCCTGCAAGGAATAAACGCCTGGACACAGCCTCCGAAAGGATCACCACGCCACTCCACGCTGCGATCACAGGTACAGAGAGCTGGACGATAGCTGCCCGAGTGGTTGTGAGACCCCGCAGTGCTGTGTACCAAATCACATACCCCACGCCTGAAGCAACGGCGCCGGAAAGCGTTGCCAGCCATATTCCATTTGTAGAGAGATGGATATTATTCAAAGTGAGCAACCGAATAGACAATACCATCGGGATTGCGTATATAAAATTTCCTGCCGTATCTGCAAGCGGATTCAGTGATCCGCGTCCACGTATGGAGTAGAAGCCCCAGGCAATGCCAGCTGTCATCATCAGTATTGATCCGAAGGGCGAGGGAGCTGCAAGCCCCGGATATACAAGATATACCAGACCTCCCAGGGCGAGAAATAATCCGATCCATTCAAGGAAATGAGGGCGTTCACCACCTCTCAACGCGGCAACGATCATTGTGACCTGCACACTGCCGAAAAGTATCAACGCACCTGTGCCAGTGGTCAGGCTGAGGTACGCGAATGAAAATGTGATGGCATACAGAAATAAAAACGCGGCAGAGATCCAACTGCGACGCAGGATGGGCTGTCCACTTTTTCTTTGCAGGGCGGCGATCACAAATAACATGACAGCGCCGCTGATCAACCGGATCGTTGTGTAACTAGCCGCATCAATTGTATTTTGTCCCAGAGCCAGCCTGTTCAGCAGTGAATTAGACGCGAACGCAATCATTGTCAGGCTGGTGAGCAGAGCCGTCTGGAACGATGAGGGTTTCATGAACGTCAGGTATGCGCCTCCAAACAGACGACTCCCTGTGGACCGACAACCGCATCATGGACTGTGTTCGCGGGCAGGTCAAGCCGGTCTCCTGCTTTTAGTAATATCTGCCCTCCTTCTTCTGGCAGACCGAATGTGATCGAACCGCGAACCACGTAAATCACCTTATCGTAGGAATGCTTGTGCGCGGAATACACATCGTTC
>DAINRK010000668.1:0-2615 GCA_036741855.1 Anaerolineales bacterium | reverse complement strand
GGTCATTGCTCCAAATGGTGTAGACCTCGAGCGCTTCGCCTCACTACCCGACTCTAAAACTGCACGCCGTCAAATCGGCCTCCGCGAGGCCCCAACTGTGATGTGCACAGGTCATCTCTACGCAGGCCGCGGCGCAGACTTATTTCTCTCACTGGCAAAATCCATTCCTCATGCACATTTCGTCTGGGTGGGAGGACGCCCTGAAGACATAATTAGTTGGAAACAACGCGCGGAAACTCAAAACATTTCCAACATTACCTTTACTGGTTTTATTCCCAATCGTGATCTTCCGCTCTATCAAGCCGCAGCAGATATATTGCTCATGCCATACAGCCGTTCCATTATGGGCTCAAGCGGAACTGCAGACTCAGCCAGCGTGGCAAGCCCAATGAAGATGTTCGAATACATGGCGGCAGGGCGGGCAATTGTTGCAGCAGATTTGCCTGTGATTCGAGAAGTGCTGAATGAGAAGAACGCAGTGTTTTGCACGCCAGATGAGATTGGAGACTGGAGACTAGAGATTGAAAGGTTGCTTAAGGATGGAGCGCGCAGGGTCGAATTGGTGAGTCAAGCTCGGAGAGATGTGGAAGGTTATACTTGGCTTGCCCGTGCAAGTCACATCTTGAACGAATTTCCATGAAAGCAAAATATTTCATCGTTACCAAAGACTTAGCACCTATCGTTCCTATTTCCCTTGCATTAGGCGCACTGTTTGTATTAATTCAAGGCCGCAATTGGTTGTTGATGCTAGAGCTTCTTTCCTTCTCTTTCCTCTTTCTTTTGTCGTTGACAATTCTCAAACTTTCTTATCGTTGGGCAAACGCTGGCAAAACACTCGGTCTCATTATCGCACTTGCTTTTGCCTTGCGTTTGATTGTTGGAACTACACTGTATCTTGCATTGCCTGTTTATGGACATGATGATGTAGATGACAATGCTGGATTTGTCTTCACCGATGCGCATCGACGCGATGACCAGGCGTGGGATCTTGCAACCTCCGATCGTCGCCTCATTGACGCTTTCACTGATAAATTTGCCTATGACCAATACGGAGGATTATTAGCTTTTAGTGCATTTGTTTATAGATACTTTTCACCTGACGCGCATCGCCCATTGATGCTGGTGTTAATTTCATCCTTTGCTGCTGCATTGGGGATTCCGTTTTTGTGGCGGGCAGTGAGCCCGGTATTTGGCGAAAAAGTTGCGTGGGCGTCTGCATGGATATTTGCGCTATATCCCGAAAGCATTCTGCTTGGTGCCTCTGCCATGCGTGAGCCTTATCTGTTGACATTCAGCGCCATTGCCTTGTGGGGATTTGTAGATCTATTTCATCGCGGTGAACCAAGTAATGATCAAAGTCAGGAACACAGTCAAAGCGCATGGGTTTGGCTTGCCCTTGGCTTGCTTGGCATGTTACTGGTCTCACCTGCAATTGTGCTTGCTACGCTCATCATTTTCGCAGGTTGGGTGTTTTTTACAAGCCAACGCGGCAATATTTCATGGAAAGTAGTGATCATTTTCATTGCTGTATTTGTCCTTGGAATACTTTTTCTTTCAACTTCGCTCAATTCCTCAGGTGAATTCAATGCAGCATCTCCGCTGAGTGTGATCAATGATTGGCTGCGGCTTGCAGTCAAATGGAATGTGTACCAAATTGCGGATGAATCTGGCTGGGTGCAAAAGATATTTCGTTTACGCGAAGAGAATGAAGCTCCTGCCTGGATTCGCCTGCCTTTTGTGGCGATCTATGGCATCTTCCAACCTGTCTTGCCTGCAACGATCATCCACCCAACAAAGTTGATCTGGATGATCATTGGGTTTCTGCGCGGTTTGGGTTGGTATGCGTTGATTCCACTTTTGGTCCTCTCATTCGGAGCCGCGGCCGGATCGAGGTCCAGTAAGAGCCGGAATCTCATCCTATGGCTTGCGCTCTTCTCTTGGACCTGGATCCTGCTTGCTGCATTACGCGGCGGCGGTGACCTTTGGGATAATCCGCGTTATCGGACGATCATGTTCTTATGGCAATCTATCCTTGCAGGGTATGTCTGGGTCTGGTGGCGCGAAACGCGAAATGTGTGGCTTCCCAGGATTTTTGCAATGGAAGGGGTGTTTTTGTTGGTCTTCACTCAATGGTATGCCAGCCGCTATTATCATTGGGGTGGGCAGTTGCCGTTTGCTGTAATGGTAGCTCTGATTTTGGGCTTATGGGGTTTGATTGTAGTCTTAAGCTGGTGGCAGGATCGAAAGCCTCCTAAACAGCCGTGAATGTGAGTTATAATTCAGCGGTTGAATTTTGAAATAAGGAGAATGGATGCCCACCGCATTAATCACCGGAATTACAGGCCAGGACGGATCCTACCTGGCTGAATTGTTGCTCTCAAAAGGATATCGCGTGATTGGCGTTGCGCGTCGCTCCAGCACGGTAACCTATGAGCGGATCGAGCATTTGCTGGATAACATCACCGTGGTCCAGGGAGATCTGCATGACCAGGGGTCTTTGCTGGCTTTGCTCGAAGAGTACGAACCCACAGAAGTGTATAACCTGGCAGCGCAATCCTTTGTGCCCACGTCCTGGAATCAGCCGGCGCTGACGGGCGAGATTACCGCCCTGGGAG
>DAINRK010000667.1:0-2627 GCA_036741855.1 Anaerolineales bacterium | reverse complement strand
ATGTATGAAACCATCCACACAGGAATACCGACCAGTGAGCATGGGATCATCGCGAATACCATCCTGAGGCGCTCAACGAAGCCCAACGTCTTTCAAAGTGTTGTGGAAGCAGGTAGAGTCACTGCTGCCGTGGCGTACTATTGGGTTTCCGAATTGTATAACCGCGCGCCCTTTGATTGGATCGACGATAAAGAAGTAGACGACGAGAAATTATTCGTCCAGCACGGGCGTTTTCACAGAACAGATGATTATCCCGACGAGGAATCATTTGCCTCTGCGGCGCATCTCATAAGGAAGTTTTCACCCGATTATTTGCTGCTCCACCCCGTAATGATGGATTACACGGGCGAAACCTACGGTTCCGATTCAAAGCAGTATCGCAGGCAGGCGATCAAGCAAGATGTTCTCCTCGGTACCGTTTTTACAGAATGGCAGGAACGCGGTTACACTATCCTCGTCACAGGCGATCATGGGATTAACAGTGATGGCCATCACGGCGGGACCGCATCCGAGCAGCGTGAAGTGCCATTGTTCATCATCCCGCCAGATCGACAAGGCAAAGGCGATACAGGCGAAACCGTTTCCCATCTGCAGATCGCACCGACTGTCTTGAAACTTCTCGATATTACGATCCCTTCATCGATGAAAATGAAACCTCTTTGAGGTTCAAATCAGTAGTGGATGTTCACACAAAAATCTCACAGGGGCAGTCTATCGTCCAAAGTTAGGCTGGAAGAACCGGTAGCACTTAAAAGCGCCGCTGAAAAATACCTCGGCGTTCGTATACAAGAGCAGCCTCATCGAGAAGAGAGGCTGTTTCTTTTGCGCTATAGGTATCGCGGAGCTGATCCGCGGCGTCCCGCAGATCGTCAGCGCCTTGAGCTCTGCCTGGCCGTAATAGTTCGTAAATGTTCAACAGAACATCCTCAGGAATCGCGACCAGTTCGGCGCCGCGCCGCAGGTTCTGGGCCAGGTTTGGACGTCCAGCCCGTTCAGCAATCTTGGCCTGGAGTCGCAGTCCCTCGGCTGTAATCCCGAAGTCTGAGGCGGTTACATCTCCTGCGAGAAGGTTCTCCAGAGTCAGTTCGTTCAACTGGTGACCGTGACGCGTTCGCACCTGCTCCGGAATCTTCTCCCCTACTGGATAGATTTCATTCAAGTTATCAAGTTTCTCATCGTATGTCATAGAACACCACCTCTAACTCTTCCGGATTCTTCTCGGACTCGATCATCGAAGTTTCAATCGCGTAGAGCAGGGCCGTCTGCACATGAAAGCGGGCGCCAAGTGCCTGGCCACGGTATGGAATAGTCACCGGGGTTGGGGACTGGCCCAATGCATATCGTGCAGCGTTCCCACCTATGGCACGATAGTCCGCTTCACCGATCAGCGGTGCCTGCGAGAACAGTTCCACGTTCATGTGTGGGGCCTGATCATGTCGATGGATCACCGTGGTACCTTTGCCTTGAATGCCAATCCCTATACCTGACCCAGCCAGTCGGGCTGCCGTCAAACCTAAAAACGAAGTATCAGCGGTGTGGTGCACACGCACGACACGAGGGCGGCCGCCCTTTTCACGAATGCCCTCTATCAGCGCTGACAGGACTTTGTAAAGTGGAACGCCACCTGTAGTTTTATGCAAACGTACTCCGAAACCGGGGCCGATCCCAATCACCACTTCGCGGTCATCATCTCTTACTCTAGCTTCGCCTTTTGATTCAATTCGCCAATGCCGGGAATCTTCCTTGCCAGTTGCCCCTTCTCCATCAAGCACATCGCGCTTTGAAACTTCGCGACGCATTCGGTTGATCGCCTGCCGGCGCTCATCTGTCATAATGTAGCCTGTGCCTGGCCCATGATAGTGATTGGGATCGTTAACAGCACTGACCACCTGTCCATCCCGAATAATGGCAGCCGTTTGCAGGTAGTCGCCAGTAACGCGCTGGCGAGCCATAGCTAAGAGTCGGGTAGCCTCTGTGGTAAATCCTCGAGCAGCGAGTGCCTGAACCACATCCGCAAAGGTGACATTTCGTTCAATCAAAGTCGCGTTCATTCCGGCCACTTCTCCGGGCATGAAACTGTTCGTTTCATCCGACCCATGCGCATATAAGACACTTTTTTTCTGGGTCTCAGTCAAACGGCCCAAATTCAATGTCTCCAGCACCGCGGAGATCGCTTCGATGGCGCGGGCTCGCGCTGTCATCAATTGGTCTTCGGGCACATGCTGAATACCGCCTTCCAGTTGAAACTCGCGTTGCAAGGCCAGAAAATCCTCCATCTCTTCCGCGTTGAAGAGCGAGGCGTTGAACGAGTTGTCGTATTTAGGAATAGAGCCAAAGCCGGAGCAGATAAAGTCAGTGCCCGACATCAGAAAAGGCATAATCTTGGCACCAACCCGAATCTCTGACTCGGAGTGGCGCGTATCATTTCCTGAGGCGCATTCAAGATCGAGCAACGCCGCAAGGACATTCTCCGCCAGCAGCTCCCAGCCACCCCGAGGGACTGACGAGGTGAGAGGCGCTCCGTCAATACCGCCGTTTTGTGTTCCCTGCACGCCCATCGCACGCTGGAGACAAACGCATCGGGCCTCCAGATACAACATTGACTTGCTCTCGTGAAACCCCATCAA
>DAINRK010000666.1:0-2630 GCA_036741855.1 Anaerolineales bacterium | reverse complement strand
CGGATGACTCATACTACCTCCGCACGCCAGCGGAGATGAGTCAACTTTTTGCAGAAGTTCCCGAAGCATTGAGCAACACACTGCTTATCGCCGAACGCTGTAATGTAGACCTGTCGTTCAAGGGTTATCACCTGCCTGATTTCCCTGTCCCAGAGGGGTTCACACCTGAAACATACCTCCGTTATCTATGTGAAGAAGGGGCAAGAAAACGCTACGGGGGTCGCGCGACCAGCCAGCAGGTGCGGGAAAGAATCGATTATGAGTTGAGCGTCGTTCACAAGATGGGGTTTGATGCATACTTCCTGATCGTGTGGGACCTGTGTCGTTATGCTCGAGAGAATGAGATTTGGTACAACGCGCGCGGTTCAGCCGCGGGTTCCATTGTTGCCTATGTGCTCGAGATCACGATTGTTGACCCGATCCAGCATGACTTATTGTTCGAGCGTTTCCTGAACCCTGGCCGTATCTCAATGCCCGATATTGACCTGGATTTCCGTGATGACCGCCGCGCTGACATGCTTGAGTATTGTACGCGCAAATACGGCAGCGACAAAGTCGCGCAGATCATTACATTTGGCACGATGGGAACGAAAGCTGCCCTGCGCGACGTGGGTCGTGTGATGGACATCCCATTGCCTGAAGTAGACCGCGTGGCAAAGCTGGTGCCGTTCGTTTCTGGCCGCACGACAACCATGCAGGACGCCCTGGGAGTGCCTGAGTTTAAGAAGATATACGATGAAGGATCGCATTTACGTGAGTTGATCGATATCGCCACCAAAATGGAAGGCACGGTTCGCAATGCAGGGACACATGCCGCCGGCGTGGTGATCTCTGATAAGCCCTTGCTTGAATATCTGCCATTACACCGCCCGACATCGAATTCAGAAGAGACGCCCATCAAGACCGTGACCCAGTTCGAAATGGGTATTCTCGATTCGCTGGGCATGTTAAAAGTAGACTTCCTTGGGCTGATCACGTTAAGCGTAATGGCAAAAGCCTGCGATTTGATTGAGAAGCGGCATGGTATTAAATTTGATTTGAGCAATATCCCCCTCGATGATCCAAAGTCATTTGAATTGATGGGCAACGGGCAGACGGCGGGAGTCTTCCAGGTGGAAGGCGGGGGGATGACGCGCTGGCTCGTGCAGATGAAGCCCAAGACGCTGGATAATATCATCGCTATGGTAGCTCTTTATCGCCCTGGACCGATGGCGTTCATCCCCGATTACATCGCGCGCATGCACGGTGAAGCGGAAGTGGAGTATCGCCATCCGGCATTAGAGCCCATTTTCCAGGATACATTTGGAATTCCTGTCTATCAAGAGCAGTTGATGCGGGCCGCGGTGGAACTGGCAGGGTACAGTCCCTCGGAGTCTGATGAACTTCGCAAAGCAATTTCAAAGAAAAATAAGAAAGACATAGATAAACATCGCGACAAGTTTGTGACAGGTGCAGTCAAGCAGGGGATGGAAAAGTCAATTGCCGAATCAATTTATAGCGATTGGGAGGAGTTTGCGAGGTACGGATTCAATAAGAGTCACGCTGCAGACTATGGCGTGATCGCTGTGCAAACTGCATATCTCAAATCACATTATCCCGCCGAATATATGACCGCGTTGCTTTCTGCTTCTGCGAGCATCACGGAGAAGGTCGCTTTCTATATTTCCGATGCACGTAATATGGGTGTGCGTGTTTTGCCAATCGATATCAATGCCTCTGGCTGGGACTTTGCAATTGAAGATGTAGAAGATAAGGCAAATATTCGCTTCGGCTTTGGGGCAGTAAAGAATGTCGGTCAGGGTGCGGTCGACTTAATCCTAAAGGAGCGCGAACAAAATGGCGCTTTCAAAAATCTCAATGACTTTGCCCGCCGCGTCGATTTGCGCGCGGTTGGCAAACGTGCGCTTGAATGTTTAATAAAAGTCGGCGCAATGGATTCGTTTGGCAATCGGGCCGCGTTGCTGGCTTCACTCGACCGCATCATATCCATCAGCAGCAATCATTTCCGCGCGGCGGAGGCGGGGCAGATGAGTCTCTTTGGCGCGGCGACCGGCGTCCTGGACGAGATCCATCTTCCTGACGTCAATAACGTGGATAAACGCGAGATGCTCAACTGGGAACGTGAACTGATCGGTCTCTACATTTCCGATCATCCACTTACGCCATATCAGAAGACATTCGCGCAGATCGTCAGTTATTTCTCAGGTCAACTCGGTGAAGCACAGCATGAAGATAAAGTTCGCGTGGCAGGTCTCATCACATCCGTGCGACCCTATATGACTAAAACAAACAAGCCGATGGGCTTCGTCACACTTGAAGACGTTCAAGGAAATATCGAACTTGTGCTCTTCCCAAAAACATGGGGAACATACCGTGAGCAACTCAAGGTGGGCCAAATTGTGATCGTTGAAGGCAAAGTGGATATGAACAGCACTCCGCCAAAGGTTTTGGTGGATACGATTCGGACGGAGATCAAAATCCTTGAATCACTGGAGGAATCACTTGAGACAAACGAACCACCTCTTGCGCAGCCGACGCCTGTTACCGTTCAAAAAGTGACTCCACAACCCAAACCGACCGCAATCGCCACCAAGCCTGCAACCCGTGCAATGTCCGAACCTGTCTCGGCC
>DAINRK010000665.1:0-2635 GCA_036741855.1 Anaerolineales bacterium | reverse complement strand
CCACCCTGCGTGATGGGCAGATGCAGGCAAACTGCCTGAGAAAGGAGTGTGAACAGGAGATCTATCAATGTTTTATGAAATCTATCTACGAGTTCGTTAACAGGATTATCCCGGGTGACTGTGTCGAGGTCATGCGGCAGATGCCAGCGGGAAGTGTCGATTTTATCTGCACGGACCCGCCGTACATTGTCGGTTACGTCTCCCGCGATGGCAGATCGATTGCCAATGACAAGACGGACGAGTGGCTGATGCCAGCAGTCAGGGAGATGTACCGGGTGCTCAAATACAACAGCTTTTGCGTGAGCTTCTATGGCTGGAACCGGATTGACCGGTTCTTTTCAGCATGGAAAGCAGCAGGATTCCATATTGTCGGGCATCTGGTCTTTGTCAAGCCCTATCACTCAAACGCGGCCTATGTCCGCTACAGCCATGAGGGAGCGTATCTGCTGGCAAAAGGCGTCCCTGACACACCGCCAATGCTCATTCGCGACGTGTTGGAGTGGGACTATTCGGGAAACGGCCTGCACCCGACCCAGAAGCCGGTGATGGCCATGCTGCCCTTGATCTTAGCCTTCTCGCGCATGCGGGACATTGTCCTTGATCCGTTTGTGGGCTCCGGGACGACCGCAGTTGCCGCAAAGCAGCTTGGCAGGAGGTATATAGGGATTGAAATTGACCCCACGTATGCCAGACAGGCGGATGAGCGCGTGAAGCAGACGGGCAAAGGGTAAGCGTTTCTGCCCATTGGTTGTCAGTCGCGGGATTGGCAGCCAATCGCAGGCACGCAGCCTGGAAAGGATGGTGACATAAGCGTGAAATACAAAGTATACGCGGTTCAAGGCGTGGAATTTGAAACCCTGGAGATTGAGGCGTTCTCGTTACACGAAGCGGTCACCATCTACAAAAACCGATGGCGTGCCGGTGAGGTCGAGAGCCTGGATTACCTGGGCGATAACGTCGAGTACGTCGTTGAACCGGTTGGTGAGAAGGATGCGCTTCTCGATGTGCCAAAGAAAGAGTAGTTCTTCTGCATACTGGTTGCCAGGGACACCTGACCGCCAGGAGCAGCGGAATTACCCGCTGGGAAAGGAGGTGGTACACGTGAAGTACTTCAAAATCACCAAGACTTGGTCTGTGAAGGCCGAGTCTGAGGAAGAGGCAATCAAACAGGTTGCCGCTGATCCAGGACAATACCTGGAATCAGAATCGGTCCAACGGACTGAGTACAAGAAACCGCATCAGAATTCTGGTGGCTGGAAAAATGGCTTTCGCCAACAGCTGTTAGGCCAGTAGCAAGCGGTTTCGCTTGTCAGGTAGTTTATCTACCCATCCCTTGCAAGCCAAACCCTTGCAGGGGAAAGTAGGTTAAGTACCAATATGGATCATAGCATCCTAAGACTTAGGTTGTCAAATCAAGCAATAGTAATCTTTATAGAAAGGAGGTGAAACACTAAAGACATGTATGTACGAAAAAGGGGGAACAGAACCAGTTTCTCCCTAACGGTGGTCGGTATCAAAGTCACACGGCCGATCTGGAAGCTGGACGACCACGGCGTCTATGAGACCTACTACCGCACCATCAGATTTGAACTCTACGGCGGGAAAGTGTTGGACGTGCATTGTGCCGGGGCTATTGAGGAGTATATAAAACTCCGCTCGGTAAAAAGATTAAAACCAGTGCGAAAACGCACTCCGGTCACAACACCCGAAACCTCTGGCAACGCCACCAACGACGATTGGTTACCGCCGAAGATTTATACGGGGACAAGCGACCAGCAGGACGGGCTTCTTCAGAGGCTCAAGAAAAAGTTTGCCAAAAAGGTGGCATGAACTTTTCTGCCCCTCGCTTCTTCCCCATCCGGGCGCGACAGGCACCAGCCAGCGATCATTCGCACATGGCTTTGCCTCATGCGACGGTGAATACCCCCTTCGCTTCGCGCCCGAACTTTCCTCCTCTCACCTCCTGCACCATCTGCTGTTGTATATATTAAACGCCCGTTTTCCACTAGCAATATTGGTTGAGGAAAAAACTACCTTTTTTGCGACAGCGCCCTTCTCGTACCACACACCACGTTCGAATTTCATTGAAGAGCGCCAGGCCATGCGCTCCATAATGGCCGTTATCAGAAGTTAGGGCTCCCTGAGTAAAGGGACAGTGAGCGAAGATTTCCGTAACAATAGGCTTGATACCGCCACTCCTATAGGCCCAAAAAATGCCGCTGCACCCTGCCAAGCATAGCGGCATGGCAACGGCTGCCCACCCCGGCTGCCCGTTATTTGAAGTAGATCCGCAGCCCGAGTTGTATGCCCACATCGTAGGGATCGAGGTCATTTTTCTTATTGGGGAAGATATCGTCAGTCGCGACGGCCACGAAGAGATTCGTATCAATGGCGAAGTAGTCCCGGATAAACCACTTGAGGCCGACCCGGGGCCGGAAGATCAGGGCCGCATTATCTTCGCCGAGGCTGGTGTCGACAAATTGGAGCCCAAGGTCCGCGCCGGCATAGGGGACCGCCCGTCCTTGGAAGAGCGCCCAGTCCGGGACATGGAGTTCGGCAAAGCCCCCGAGGCCGTAGCGCGAGAACTCATTGAAATTGCTCTGCACTTCGGCGAACCCTCCGACCTCCAGATAAT
>DAINRK010000664.1:0-2641 GCA_036741855.1 Anaerolineales bacterium | reverse complement strand
CCTCGTATAAGCGCGTGAAGGCCTCAGCATTTGGGATTGAATCCTCATTTTCTCTCAAAAACCACTTCTTAATGGATCGCAATCTAGTATCTTCGGTCAATCTGACTCCCAAACTGAGTTTGCATGTGCTTATTATGTTAAACGCATATAAGCACCGAATCTGACAGGAGTATATCCCTGGCTTAAAGCAAAAGGACGGAAGCGAATTTCCGTCCTTTGGATAAAATCAGGGCTTTTCATGCCAAGTTATTAGACTATTCCTCCGCGATCACGATCACCTTATCTTCCGGAACAAAACTCACCTTTTCTGATTTCTTCGGGTTGGTATGCACGCCATATGCTTTCGATGCGTCATTTGATTCAGATTCAAGTCGATAACCAAGTGCTGTTTCCCCACGACGACGTGCGGCTTCAGTCACAGTGTAAAAATTGACAGACTGTCCGGTTGTGACGTAATCGTCAACGGGCTTGAGATAGATCTCTGCGCCTTCGGGATCGAAGATATCAGTGAATACATCGAACAGTTCGGCGTTTTCTGAAAGCTGTGACATCATCAAACTGACAAGATGTTCGCTGACAATGAAGTCATCCACTTGCGTCGCTTCGGCAAGTTCGCGGTTTCGCAGGTCGAGCATTTCACTGACAATGGAGAAGGGCGTGGCGTCTTTTTCTGCCATATCGCGCAGATGCAACAATGTGACGAGCGTCTTTGCATCGGCCTCCTGTGGTTCGAGCGTGCTATAAGCCAGCACGATGACGTGGTCATAATCTTCCACCTTGAGTTGATTGAGTAAATCGCGGTCAGTCGTCTCGCCTTCCATCACAACCAGTTTCTGATTCTTGAGTTTGCCACCCTGGGCGCGGACCTGTTTTTCGATGTTATAGACATCAGCTACCACGGTCACTTCCGAACCCTTCGCTACATAGTTATCGAGTTCATGCACGATGGTCGTGCCGCTGCGATTCCAGCCGAGGATTAAACACTTTTCGGGTTTGGGCTCCAATGGCTTCCTGCTGGAGCGAATGAGTGTTTCATCAATCGGAATCAGGTTGAGGCCCGAAAGGTGAATCGTATCGTCATCTGCGGCGAGGGCAAAGATCTGATCCCCAGCTTCAATTTGAGAATCCATCGAAGGGCTGAGTTGAATTCTCCCATCGGCTTTGCGCAAACCCATTACACATGAATCTTCGTACGCCAGCAGGGCATCTCCAAAAGTTTTGCCAGCCAGGCTGGGCTCATGTTTGAAATAAATTTCATCGCCGCCGAAATTCATCAGTTCCGTGTAAACCACAGAAAGACCCGATTGACGCGAGGTCTGCGCGACAATACGCGCGATCAAGTCACCTGTAAGAATAGCCTGTACACCGTCATTCGCGCCGACCATCTTGAGCACATCGAGATTCTTGGCATGGCGTATCTGCGTGACAATATGATATTTTTCTGTGCGTCGATTGGGATTGTTGGTGATCGCTAAAACAGTCTTGATGACATCAGTATCAGGATCTTCATTTTCTGGCGGCAGGACAATAATAGATTTGGCATAATGCGGACTCGCGATCTCGAGATCGTTGGGATCTATTGGGCTTCCGTTTCGACAAATGATACGTGTCTTTCCTCGGATTTCGACTCGCTCTCGTATCTCATCTTCCATCTCGACTTTATCTTTATCTGCCAGCACCACGATGCGCGCGTTGTTCTGATTTTCGTTCGCCACCATCAACTCATTGAGCACCGTAAAGATTTGCGCAGACCAACCCAGCACAAGACTGTGATTATTTTCAAGCACTTGCGAACGCCCCTTGCGAAGTCGATCCATCTGTGTCTCGAGTCCATTGCTCAACACGCCGATCAACGCGCTCACAATAAAAATTCCGCCGAGTGTTACAAATAGCATAACTGCTCGAAAGCCTGAACCCGTATCCCCACCCATGGTGCCCGAGTCAAGCGTGCGCATCAGACTCTCCCATGCAGCTTCGCCAAACGGTAGGGCCGCACCGCCATCCTGAGTGAAGCCAGCCAGTGCAATGATCCCACCTGCAATGAAGACAATCACCAATGAAAGCAGGAATAACATTCCCACCATAGCGGGTGTGCCGCGGGACATCAGGTTATCAAAACGATATTGGAACTTCTGACGAAATGATGGCTTCATAAAGACTCCGTTTATGTCTTTGCGAGGAGCGATGGTTAGCGACGAAGCAATCTCCTGGTGAATTAGGGGGTTGCTTCGGGCTATCGCCCTCGCAACGACATATTAGTAATAATAGTTGACTCCAATTGGATTCTGCCTATACTTAATTTTATCTTACCAAAGGAGGCTGATATGACTTCAAAATTAACATGGTATGGACATGCTGCACTGGGTCTTGAAACTGGCGGACATAAAATCCTGGTCGATCCGTTTTTGGAGGGGAATCCTGCTGCCTCTACCACGCCTGATGCTGTTGAAGCAGATTTCATCCTCATCAGCCATGGACACGGCGATCATGTTGGTGATAGCATCGCAATTGCCAAACGCACTGGGGCAATGGTGATCAGCAACGACGAGATTGCTAACTGGTTCGCCAGCAAAGGGATTGAAAAAACACACGGTCAACATCTGGGTGGTGGCTATACTTATCCCTTTGGTTATCTCAAACT